>JAUWLY010000224.1 GCA_030613445.1 Candidatus Stahliibacteriota bacterium
AAAACACAACCGCTGATATCGTGATTACCACGGGTAGGGTGAAGGGAAAAAGTGGGGTCGTTGTCAGAAATCCAAAGCTTGACATGTACAGGCTGCTCAAACACATGACCAATACAAAAGTCAAACCAGGAATTTCTTTGCGGTCGCTAATTGGACGGGGTGTTGTTTTACCCCGGCAATGCAGAATTGAACCGTTTGCTATAATCGGTGATAATGTAAAGATTGGTATTGGTACTTGTATCGGTGCATATTGCTTTATTGATGCAGGCGTCGTCATTGGACGCGGTTGCCGTATCCACACGCACACCACAGTTCTTTCCAGCACCAAAATCGGCGACTATGTGGAGATTCCCGCAAATACCGTGATTGGCGAACAGGGTTTCGGTTTTATAAAGAGCAGAGGTTATAAGAGAATCAAACACATTGGTGGTGTGATTATCAATGACTTAGTGGAAATTGGCGCAAATGTGACGATTGATCGTGGGACGATTGGTGATACCGTAATAGGCAAGGGAACAAAAATAGACAACTTGGTGCAAATAGCACATAATGTGAAAATTGGTAGAGATTGCATACTCATGGGCCAAGTCGGCATAGCAGGTTCAACAAAAATCGGTGACAATGTAACGCTGTGTGGTCAGGTGGGCGTGAGTGACCATTTGAAGATCGGTGATAATGTTGTGGGCTATGCGAAATCTGCGGTTTTAAAATCGGCCCCTTCAAACAAGGAATATTCAGGTATACCCGCGCGCGAACACAAGGCAGTACTGCGGGCACTTGCCCGGCTTTACAGAGAAACATGAAAGCAGTGCTGCAAGGATCTTGTTTGAGCGGTGGTCATAGTAAGGTTGAGGTTTCAACTAGTGACCGTTTTAAACTTTTGCATCATGCGGACTCTCGACCACCCACCAGGATACGTTTAGCCATCGATAATATCGAAGTTGAACATCACTTACTCCCTTACGCTCCTCCCCCTTCTCTCGATATCGAGTCTCGAGACGAGATGCAAAGAGGGGAGGACTTCGACGCGAGTTCAGTCGAACGATTAAGGAGAGGAAGTTTTGTTTCGGTAGGTCAAAAACCAAGTATACACGTTGTAGAACATCTGTTCGCCGCGTTATACGGACTCAATTTGTTCAATGTGCAGATTGATGTCTTTGGCAACGAACTTCCTTTTTTTGACGGTTCTAGCCGAGAATACACTAAGAAACTAAAAGGGATGTTTACCAAAGAAAAACCCCATGGATTCAGCGCCGGTAAGAAAATCGTGGTCAGTCATGAGAGCTCGTATATCATGTATGAACCTTTGAAAAAAGATATTCTTATAATAGACATGGAATTGTTTCACCCGTTCATCGGCAAACAACAGATAAGCTTGGAGATAAACGAGAAGACCTTTATCGAAGAAATCGCACCGGCGCGAACTTTTGTCTTTACTGATGAGTCGGATCCACGTTTGAAAGATTTGCCGCCTTATGGTATTGGTGTGACAAAAGATAACATTTATTCAACCGAACCCTTGCGATACAAGGATGAATTAGTCCGTCACAAAATCCTGGACTTGCTCGGTGATCTTTATGTTTTGCAAAAAAGATTGGTAGGGAAAATCTCCAGTAGAAACACTTCCCATCTTCTGAACCTGGAATTCCTCAAGAAAGTAAATCAACTGTAGCACATATATCTTGACTTCAATTAATTCTCTAATAAGATATATGTAATACGGGAGAGCTTAAGGTGTAGCAGTGCACCAAAGAGGAGAAATCATGAAGACAACCAAACTTTCTTTTTATCTTTTCGTAACTGTGGTGTGTTTCATATTGATCACGTCTATTTGTAGCTATGAGCATCCTGAATTCAGTGAATATGAACTGGTTGGAAGTATGCTCATCAAGGAACTGGAACATGGTCATATTTTCTTGAATAATGATCTTCTGACCGTGGTCTATCGTAATCGAGGAGACGATGCCTACTTGTCACGGATGAGAGTATATGATATCAGCAATCCTCTCCAGCCCAAGCTGATTCGAATAGGCAATTTGGTGCCAGAGATAGATTGGGCCATGCATGTTGTATACAGCAAAACACAGGCATTTTTCTATAAGAAACACTGGCAAGACATAGAATATCTGGATCTTGAGACATCTGAGATAACAGAAATCAATACTGAATATTCAGTATCTGCATTGACGATTCTTGATAGCCTACTATATCTTAATACATCGAGCGGGCTGGTTATACTTGATATCACTGATCCGGTTAATCCCATAGAACTGTATAATGAGAATGATACGGTCAGTTACTATGGCGGATACAGTGTGATCGCGGTAGCTGACACAGTTTTATTTGAACTCACGAATTATCTTCATCGGTTTCGGTGGTGGAATATAAAAACACCGCAAGCACCGAGTTTAATCTCTGAGGGTCATCCTTATATAGATGCGCCTTCATACAGTATTATTACCAATAATTACTTGTTGATCGCCGCTTCTGAATATGTTTTTGATCCATGTCTTTACCGATGCAAACGCGATTATGCTGATACTTTAACAATAGAAGAAACTCAAGTATTAGATTATGGGATTGACGGTCTTGCGGTCAGTAATACCTCAGTGTATCTTATGAATCGGTATCATTCAGAGTTAACCGTTCTTCAGCTTGATGATTTTTCACAGCAACTACATATCCGACCTATTGCTTTGGGTAATCCGTCGTATATTTCGTTCGGGGTTTGTGATCACAGGATTTTTGTATTGTGCAGAGGATATGGTATTTTAGTGTACGAAAGGAGCACACCATGAAAAAGTTATTAATAAGTTTAGTGTTATTTATTTCGCTACTCAATGCGTTTGAAATATCCTATCGAATTCAAGGGTTGGGTTCTTCTTTTGCTTATCTCATCCCTGATTATGAGACTGACCTGTACCGCAACCCTGAATGGCTTGGGAAAAAAACACTAGGTATTGCGCTTTATCGTCCATATTACAGCTACGGCAATAAACCATTAGCTCTGGTGATGCTATGTAAGGGTTTTGGATGGTATGGCAGATACTGGCCGAGTTATTCATATTCCTTGGCGACATCCCAGAGCAACAACGACTGGATCAAGCAGAATGTCTTTAATATACATTTCAGTGATCTTTGGATGGTGAGGATAAAAGGCGAGGTGTGGAATATTTACAACGAAGGAACAATGCAGTTTTACGGCTCGAATGATTCGTATAATCATCGTGCTTCCAACCGTACAATTGAATATTTCTTGAAATCAAGTGGCGGGTTTAAGTTGAGTAGGACCCTGTATTTAACGATAATGCCGGCATTAGGCATTTACAATAAATTCTCAGAGACAAGTACGTTTACTGACATTGACCAATTGCTATTGATTTCTTCGGGCCGACTTAGCCTTTTTTACAGGAACATAACAGAGGAAAACAAATTTACATCGTGGTATATTGATATTGGCGGTCCTGTTACGACAGATGAAATCAGTGCCTTACCGTATTCGATATATCTTGATCTTCACGATATTGACCGCAGGAGCAAACTATTAGGCGGCGCATTGTTGCTGCAGCTTGGCTGGGCAAAGTCTCTACCAATTGACGATAGGAGTTTTGTTGCGCTGGGATTCAAAGAGGATCTTTCATATCAGTGGACTGAACAGGCTGATACAATATTGTATTTACGCGGTCTTCGAAATAGCTTAACACTACCCATGGCAGTTGAATATCGGATAAAAACCATGGCATTGAGATTCGGTGTCAATCTAACATATACCTTTAAAGATAATCGTGAATATGATAACAGCTACCTGTTAAACGAGAATCTCAGTCATGAATTAGGATATTCATATTCTTTTGGTCTAGGCTGGCAGCCAAAGGAAAAATTTGTCATTGATCTACAGAACACTGGCAATGTGGCTAATGTCACGAGTTGGTCAATCTATCTGAAATATCTTTTCTAAAAACACCTGCTTTATATTGTTGGATTAAAATGCCGCTGATTATCAATATCAGACCAGCAATTGTGGAAATGTATATCTTTTCGCCTACAGCAAAATGGATGACTACTAGTGATAAAAACGGCACAAGATAGATCATATTACTCACCTGGGCAGTTGTTTTTGATAGTCTCAGTGCGTTGAGCCAGAGCACAAAAGTTATGCCCATTTCAAATATGCCAACATAAACCGCGCCGGCGAAACCGGCAAAGCATGGTCTCAGTGATACTTTTGTTAGCAATACAATAATGATAATGAAAAACGTTCCAAAAAGAAAATTCAAGAATAATTTCGCAACCACATCGCGTCTGTCTTTTAAGTTATACAACCAAAAAAGAGCCCAGATAAAAGCACTCGCCACGGCAAGTATTGCACCCGGCACGCTTGAGAATTTCAGGCTAAAGACGTGACCATGCGTTGATATGGTGACCACACCGACAAAGCTTATGACCAGCGCAATAATATTCTTTAAGGTGATCCTTTGACGCAGAATAATGATCGCCAATAAGGCAAGCACGATCGCCCATGTTTGATTAAGGGGCTGCGCTTCTTGAGCTGGCAGCAGGGAATAAGCTTTGAATAAAACCGCATAGTAAAGACATGGGTTGAGAAAACCGAGCAGTCCAGAAAGGAGATAATCTTTCTTAGAATACGTTTTTAACAGCATCAATTTACCTTGAAATACCAATACAATAAAAAGCACAAAGAGTGAAACCAAAGATGCGAAGAACAGAAGTTGAATAAAATCCAAATATCGCAACGAAATTTTAAATGCTGAGGCAACCGTTGACCAGATTAAGACTACTGCAATTGCGTAAAGATAAGCTTTTCTCTGGTTCACCATAATAAGACAGTAGTTAGATACAGTTTGATGTCAACCCCGTTAGAAATACAAAGATAGATTTCACTAAATCCCACCAGCGCAAAGGAAAAATATTTCAACATCATATATTGGGAGTCCTTTAGTGTGTATTTCTAACGGGGTCAACTCTATGATTTAGAAACATGAACACATCTTTATCCCTTGATTTTAAATTCATCAAAGGAACTCCTCACCCCTGAAACAATACTGAAATGATATTCAGCACAAGGTTCAGGGCAGGCTCTTGTCCTCTCCTCAAAGAGGAGAGGAAAGTTATCAATTAATACACCCTCTCCCTTTCTAAGGGAGAGGGAAAGGGTGAGG
>JAUWLY010000133.1 GCA_030613445.1 Candidatus Stahliibacteriota bacterium
TGATTATTTTACTGTGAAGTATGATCCCACTGGAACAATTCTCTGGGCAGATAGCATAGAAAATGGCGCTTCTGATATTGCTCGTGGAGGAGTGGAAGTAGATAATGCTAATATTATCATCGGAACAGGGTATTCTAAAATAACTGGCAGTGATGATTATTTTACTGTGAAGTATGATTCCAATGGGACAATTCTCTGGCAAGATACAATAAACAATGGCGCTTTTGATTGTGCTTATGGCGTAGCAGTCGATAATGCTGATAACATCATCATAACAGGTGGGTCTTATATCGGTCTCGATTGTGATTATTTTACTGTGAAGTATGTTCCTCTTAATGGTGTCTCTGAAGATGAAGGTTCTGAACTATTGAGTAATAATCCTATTTTATACGATATCTTTCCTAATCCTGTAGTTGGTGAAGCAATGAAGATAACATATTGTTTAGTTAATGCTAATGAAGTGAAGATAAAGGTATATGATATTTCAGGTAGTTTAGTATGTGTATTAGAGAATAAACCAAAGGCATCTGGTTATTATACAATAATCTGGGATGGCACAGATTATGGTGGTAAGACGGTATCGAGTGGTGTTTATTTTTTGAAATTTGAGATAGGCGATTACAATGAAACAAAGAAAATACTGTTTATTAAGTAGGAAAAACATAAGACTGAAGTGGCGCCACTTTTCTAAGAAATGGAGAAACGGAGAGGTCAGGAAATCAGGATATCAGAGGATCAGGGAATTAACGTGAGTAGGGAGAATGGGAGGCAAAGAGAGAAAGGAAGTTTTGAAGTTAAGAAGTTGGGAAGATGGGAAAAGGGGAGAGAGATTTCAAATGACAAATGTCAATCACAATTCCATAAAACAGATTACACAAACAATAAAAAAACATGGATTTTACAAATAAGGAAATCAACATAAAATGCGGAAAAAGGTGTATGAGATTACTTTATCGCTTGGCGGTGCGATTACTTTAGACTTGTTTGATTACGGAGATGCAAGCAGATTGCGCAGATAATAATAAGAATGGGGGAAACGGAGATGAGGAGAAACGGAGCACCAAATACTAAGTACTAAGCAGTAGGCAGTAGGTAGAAAAGCACCTGTCCCACGACATGCAGAAATAAAAAACACGCTGAGTGAGTTAATTAAAAAGCAATTAGGAATAAAATAGTTTTCTAATGGTTAAGAAAAAGGGGCCCGATGCAGAATCACCTATGAAAAAATTATTCCTTACGGAAAAGGTGTAATATTGAGCATTATGGCTGTTATTATTATTTTGATCGTTTTTGGTGAAATCATAAAAAATGCTGGGAAATGGGGCTGCATTGTTTACGCCCTACGAGCATAAAGGAGGTTATTATTATGAAAAAGTACAGCATATGTGTATGGGTGGCAATTGTTATTCTGTTCCTTGCCAAGAGTTCCACCTTAGCCGAGTCCTGTACAATCGGGGTAGTGAGTGGTTCGGCAAGTATAGATGGTAGACCCCTTCTCTGGAAAAACAGGGATAGATCCGATGCCCATAACCAGGAAGTGAGGTATTTCAACGATGGCTCCCATGGAGGATACATAACAATTATCACCACGGGAAGCGGTGAGACGACCACTGCCTACGCTGGTGTGAACGATGAAGGGTTTGCTATCGTGAACTCCGATGCGCCAGACCTTTACACCGGATCACCACAGAACGACGGTCCATTTATGAAGCAGGCGCTCATGGAATGTGGAAGCGTCGCAGATTTTGAGTCGCTGCTGATAGCGACCTCTAACAATAGGGGCTACATCTGGTCCAACTTCGGCGTAATAGACGGGTTTGGCGATGCAGCGATTTTTGAAACTGACGACTCAGACTACGTGAGATACGATGCCGATTCCAGTAGTGGATTCATAGTGCGAACCAATTTCTCCTTCTGGGGAGGCGGAGCGGGTGGAAGCCGCTACGCTAGGGCAAACCTGTTGATTAGTAACGCTATTGACTCCCTAAAACTGGACTACCGCTACATGGTACAAATCGTATCTAAAGATATAGGTGGACCACCATACATGCCCTGCGGGGAGTGGTCCACAACAGATTCTGCTATTAGCCGCTACAAGACGCGCTCTTCTGCTGTTATCCACGGGGCTTTGTCCACTGAGGATACGCGTCTATCGACTTTCTGGTGCATACTTGGTGAGCCGAGTTGTGGTGTTAGTGTTCCCCTGTGGTCATATGGGGGGATGACTCCTTCTGAGATGTCTACTCCAGGCGAGCCGGCACCGATGTGCGTCGAGATTCAGGAAAAGGAACTGTATTGCTATCAGAACCTCAATGATGATGTAACAATAAATACTAACAGCTTAGTCGGAGATGATGGCAATAGTGGAATCCATGGCTACAGTTTTCCTATTGAAGATGAAACCTTTGACGACACGGAGGCCAAACTCGCAGAATGGCGTGTCAGTTTCCCTTTGGCTTCCGAGATAGCACAGTTCGAGTCAGAAAGAGTAAGTAGGACGTATACATATTTTGACAATGAAATCGCACCCGAAGATGGAGGTAGACCAAATCGAGATATAGATATTAGCGGTACACGTTCTGGCAGCTACTTAGACACCTGGGTAAGCGACAATGTCTACGAGTCGATCGTGGAGCAAGAGAGTACAGGCAACCCCAAAAAACGCCACAGTTATCTGGAACATAAATGGAACATCTTTGTTGAGGCAGGCAACCAGATTACCTTCCACCTTGAAGCTTATCACACCGATAATCTTGAGGGAGACGATTTCATCTTTGCCTACTCTACTGATGATACTGACTATACTGATATGTTTATCGTCACCAAGACCATTGACGATGATGAATGTCAATCATTTCCACTCCCGCCTTCTGTGAGTGATGATGTATATATCAGGGTGCAAGATACAGATCAGACTAAAGGGAACAGGGTTTTGGACGCCATTTTCATAGATTATATGTTTATTGAATCCTCTACCATCCCCGACAGTACACCGCCGGTTATTTCTAATATTACCTCATCCGCGATAACTAGTTCTTCTGCCGCGATTACATGGGACACAGACGAGTACAGCAATTCAGTGGTAAGGTATGATACAAACGGTGGTCCTGATTATGACTTTGTAGCTTCAAGCGCAGATATGGTCATAAATCATAGTGTTATCCTCAGTGGGTTGTCACCTTCCACCCAGTACTATTATATTGTGGAATCAACCGATGCCTCAAACAATACTGCTATTTCAGTCGAACATAGCTTTACGACTGGAGCTGGGGGCAACGAATTGCATGTATTCAACATTGACATGTCACTGAGGTACAATGGCCCATTCACAAGAGGCGTAGCAGAAGTGACCATAGTTGGAGCGGATGGCTTTCCAGTTGCAGAGGCAACAGTCGATGGACACTGGAGTGGATTGATAAACGACACTGATCAGTTCACGACGGACTCTAATGGAATAGGATCTTGCGACTCCGACAAACTCAAGAACGCTGCAGGTTGGTTTATTTTTACAATCGACAGCGTGTTCAAAGACGGTTGGACATATAATCCGGTAGCCAATGTGGAAACAACTGATTCGATATCTGTCGGTGGCGGCGGTCCTCAGATTGCTGGACTAGAAAATCTTCCCCACACCTTTGCTCTTAATAAAAATCATCCTAATCCGTTTAACTCAGAGACAGCTATCAGATATGCACTGCCTATAAGCACTAGAGCTAAACTAGTTATCTACGATGTGTGTGGAAGATTAGTGAAGGTCTTGGTTGACGGCAAGATAGAAGCTGGATACTATGAGGTTAGCTGGGATGGCAGAGATGAAAGTGAAAGAGAGGTCACAAGCGGTGTTTACTTCCTGAAATTTAAGGCAGGGGATTACAGTGCTACAGAGAAATTGTTATTGATGAGATAGTATCATATTACCACAGGAGAAGATAACTGCTTATATAACATGATGTTATAGACATACTGATTCCTGTACTTTGGCGATTTTATTTGGTTTTTCTTATTCAGGTACAAGGTCGAGATATTGTTGGACGACTCGTTGTATATCGGCTTTGAAGAAAATCTAGAGACTATATTCATAGTCAATGGATATTCCAAGACAAAGAATATATTTTATAAAAATAACAGGGTGAAGGAGATTAAATTTTCTATATTTATCGGAATTAACAAGCCAGGATATGCATCAGAGATCTATGTTTTTTATGACGCTATAAAATTTGAGCGAGATACAATAATTCAATTAGAAGATACAATGGTGCTGCAAGAGATTGCATTTCAATTTAATTGGGAAGAGGTAAATCAGTTTAAAAAGTCTTCTTTGCAGATGTTTGTAGAAAATCATGCAAAGGAATTGGAAGATTCAGGCATAGAAGAAGGTGAATTAAATGTTCAATACATTATGGTGTTGGAAATAGTTGATGTTTATAAAAGTAGTAAATATGAAAATACCTGTATTTCTGATATCTGGTTTTTGTATGGTGGAGAAGATAAATGACATCGATAATATTGCTAAAGACTGAAAACAGGGGGTAGAGATGACATTAAATGAGCAGATCATTAAGAAATACTGGGGATTTTTTAATGATGAAGATTTTGACTCAGCTGGCGGATTAATGGTATATGATGCTGTTGTTTGGTGGCCAAATACCAGGGAGGTTTTTAAGGGAAAGGATAAATTTATTTTTGTGCAAAAGAAATATCCAGGGAAATGGAAAATATCTTTAGAAAAAATATTTTCAAAAGATGATATTGTGATTTCTGTTGTAAATGTTGAAGCAGAAGATAAATCAAAAAGTTTTTATGCGACTTCATTTTTTAAGATGAAGAATAATATGATTTGCGAAATACATGAATATTGGGGTGACGTAGGCGAACCACCTGAATGGCGAATAAAACAAGGTTTGTCAGAGCGTTATTAATGGTTTTGGGAATTTTCGTGTAAAACAAAAAGGAGGAAAATATGCCAAATGTTTGCATGATTCAAATCAGCGTGAGCGACCTGGATAAGGCAATTGACTGGTATTGCCAAACTTTAGGGTTTGAAGTTTCGAAAGAGCACTATTATCATCCAGTAGCTGTGGATTTAATCCACCAAGGGTGTCGTCTTCTTCTGCATAAGGTAGATAAACCGGCACGTATAGATTACCCGAATGTTGCACAAACTTTGATTTGTATTGAGACAGATGATATACATAAGAGCATCAATGATCTTAAGAATAAAGGGGTCGCATTAATTCACGAAACACCACAGAGTTTTCCTGCAGGTATGTACATAGGGTTTAGAGATCCATTTGGTAATGTTCATGAATTAGTAGGGTTCAAAAAATAATGGATAAAATTATTTATTGTGTAATTAATTTAAGATGCGATCGTCAAAAAGCATTTGAGATGTTTACTGTTAACAGACATCTTGAGAAATGGCTAACAGTAGTAGCTGATGTGGAACCAAAGGTTGGTGGGAGATACGAACTATACTGGAATCCCCAAGACAGGAAAAACGACAGTACTGTTGGGTGCAAAATATTGGCTTTTCATCCAAATTGTATAATCTCTTTTGAGTGGAAAGGACCCAAACAGTACAAACATCTTATGAATGAAGTAAGACCTCTCACTAATGTTGTCGTATTCATTACTCCTTCTTCAAAAGGAACTGAAGTTCATCTGCTGCACACTGGGTGGAGGAATACTCCGGAGTGGGAACAAGCGAGATTGTGGTTTGAAAAAACCTGGGATATTGCTTTTAAGAGACTTGGCAAGTACGTTAGCGAATTAGACTAAGGGTGCCGGGGATAAAAAAAGTGTATATGCAGTAGTTCTGATAACCTTTGCTATTCTACTATAACGAGTTTTTTAAACTTTACGTTGACCTCATTTCTGAATCTGAGAAAATAGACCCCAGCAGGTAATTTAATATTCATTGTTCTGGTCTGTTTTTGCACATAGCCTTTGTAGAGATGCTGGACATATCTACCGCTTTCATCGTATACATCAAGTTCAATTTTTCGCTTTTGCGAAGAGTGTAGTTGTATTGTAAGTAGCCCAGATGTGGGATTAGGATACACTGTAAAAGATGGAACTTTTGTTTTCTGTTCAACTTCTTCAA
This sequence comes from Candidatus Stahliibacteriota bacterium, assembly GCA_030613445.1. GTDB lineage: Bacteria > Hydrothermota > Tepidihabitantia > SM23-42 > SM23-42 > JAUVZL01. The sequence continues at coordinate 6,104 of JAUWLY010000133.1, forward strand.
TACTGGTAAGTCTACCATACTGTCTCAATGCAGGGTCACCAAAGAGATTGTAGTGGTACGCTGGGAGCCAGAAACTCGTCGCATCCATAAAATCGTTTCTTGCTATATCATAAGCAGTACCAATAATTCCATTACTCAAAGTCGTATCATTCATTAGTCTGTCAAAAAAGTGATAAGGCATACCACCTGGATCCGAATACGTCATCCATGCAACCCGTGAGCTACTGATAACAGCTGAAGAACCGTGATGCAAGAGTTGAGCACCAAGACCATTAACATCAGGGTTACCACACAGGCAAGACCTTAAGAATGTCGTAGCAGGATGGTTATTATCCAATTGATTGACATCAGATGTTTGAAGAGAGATGGGCCACTGTATTTCATTATTCTCTGGAATGCTATCACCATCGTCCCATGCCCATATTTTCCTCGCATAAGCATAATTGCCTCCGTGGTGACACTCATACATAATACCCTTATTTTGCCAATAGGCAATCATATTGTTTTTTGTTAAGGAGTCCGTGCACGTATAGGGACATGGTCTTAGACCCGCTTTCTCATAGAGGTAGACAGCATTTGCTCGGTCAAGGACTGAATCATTCATAAGTTCTTCTGTGAAATCGGCTCCGTCCATTCGGGAATTGCCAGTATTATTTTCATTTTCATAATAGTATATGGCGCCTGCCAACAGTGAAGCAGTTTTGTAAGACAAATCAGTATTATTGTCAAAGGCTATCATCTTTTCGCAGATTTCTTCTATGAAACCCTGAGTACTATAGGGAATTCGTCCCAGATGGATGTCTGCATGATAATCAGGATTGTCCTCACCAACAGGTTGGAAGCTATCATTGTACACTTCACCATAGTAATTATCTCCATCACTGTTCCATGATAAACTATCAGGATCAGTTAATTCTGCATAATAGAGGTCACATGGTATAGGAGAATAATCCGGATTACCCCAGGGGCTGTATGGATTGTTGTTGAATGGTACTACTGAGCGCCATGGTATATCTGTTGAGAATCCTACGAGTAATGCGAATTCAATGTCTGCCATATTGTTTCTTAAGTAGTTTCTTATTTTTTGTGGAAGATCATCACCAGGTATGTTTGATTCAATATATTCTTTTGTGACAACATTCACATTATAGCCCTGGTTTTGTCTGTGGGTAACAAGGTTGTCTACTGAGCTTTGAAGAGAGGTTGGTAATATTATGTAATATCCATCTGCCCTGTGCGGTGTATCAGTATGGTACCATGTTTGGACGTCGTCCCAGTTATATATAGCATCTTTTGCAATTTCGTCAAAAGTGATGTCATTCATTAATTTTTGACAAAATTTCGCCCTTTCGCTATTAGGCGATGGCATTGTATAATGTACCTCAACATTAATAAATGGTGTATAGTAAAGTTTTTTTAATACAGGTTTGTACGCAAA
>JAUWLY010000336.1 GCA_030613445.1 Candidatus Stahliibacteriota bacterium
TCTCAAGGCCTGTATTGCAGGTAGCCAGGATAAGCAATGATAACAGAACAGTAATTCTTTTCATGCAACCTCCTTGTAATTTAAACTTTGAAAGAATACCCATTTTTGTATTACTTGTCAATAGATATCCTCGAACCCCTGATTATTTGAAACACGGTTAATACTTGAATTTGGATTTTGATACGGCAAGACAAACGCCTATTGCCATATAGCAAGAAATAAGAGATGAGCCACCATAGCTGATAAATGGCAATGGCACGCCAGTAATTGGCACAAAGCCCAAGGTGAATCCTATATTTACAAATGTTTGGTCTCCCAACCAGGCAAGTATTCCGGCGACCATGATGCTGGCAACACGGTTTTTTGTTGTCCTTGTAAGCAGGAGTAATTCATAGAAGAGATAGGTAAAGACAAGGGTTGTTAAGATGATGCCGATCAGACCGAATTCTTCACCGAGACATGAAAAAACGAAATCAGTATGCCTTAGGGGCAGGAATTCCAATTTTTTTTGGGTTCCTGATAAGAACCCCTTACCTATGATGCCGCCTGAACCGATGGCAATTTTTGACTGGATCGTCTGCCACGCCATGCCTCGAGGATCGACCCACGGTGAGAAAAACGTAGTTATACGTTCCTGCTGATAAGGTTTCAGCAAATTCCAGACGAGAGGCATTACCAAACCGGCAAGGACATTGCCGACTATGCCGTAGATGAAGTCATTTAATTGTTTATTGAAGTAAAGGAAAATGGTCAAACCTATGAAATATGCTACCCAGATATAGATAACAAAACTAGCCGCAGCCGAGATCAAGGGGGAGAAGAAGAGAAAAAGCTTGGTCACGGGCATGCCCGCCCAGTACAACATGAGCAAAAGGATGGGGAAGAAAATTTGAGCACTTCCCAGGTCAGGTTCCAAGAATATCAAGATCCCTGGTATTGCAACTATAGCGAATGGAACCAGAAGATCTGAGAATTGTTTCATTCTTTTCCGTGCGGCGAGGTAACTTGCGAGAAAAATCACGGTTGCAAATTTGGCGAATTCAGAAGGCTGAATTGCAACTGTACCGATCATAAACCAGCGTTTTGGATAAGAACCTTGGGTGAGGAGCAAGATAAAAAGGAGGACTATTGCTCCAATGTATATTACCGGCGCGATATTTGACCAGAACCTGGGCGGGGTTCTTGAGAGAACGATCGCGGCAGTCATTGCGATGATCAGCCAGACTGTCTGTCTTGTGAGGGTATGTAGGTCCGCGGTTGAGAATACCATGATGAGACCGATGAGCGAAAGTACGGTAACCGCAACGATAATACCAAAGTTAGTTTTCTTCTGCATAATGTGTGAGCTTTGTACTATTGAGAAAGGCGCGGATTATTTTACCAACCGCTGGTGCAGCTACACTTCCACCGTGTCCGGCATTTTCCACAACCAGACACACCAAGATATCTGGCGTATTGCCAGGTCCATAACCTATGAATATGGCGTGATCTTCACCATGTGGATTCTGGACTGTTCCAGTCTTACCTGACACCACGTAATCATCAAGATGCGCTAATCTACCAGTACCAGAAGCGACAACGCCGGCAAGCATTTCCTTGATGATCGCAATTGCTGCCTGCGAGATATCAGTCGTATGATAGGTGTGGTCGTTAATCATAACAACATGGGGCATAACGATTTTTCCATCATTTGCAAATATTGTGTAAGCACAAGCCATCTGCAAAGGCGTAGCGAGTAAGTCACCCTGCCCAATGCTTAAATTGAAAATGTGACCTGTAGTCCAGTTCTTGCCGTATTTCTTTTCAAAGTACTTTCGGTCAGGCAGACAACCTTTTTTTTCTCCAGGTAGATCAATACCGGTACATTCACCAAAACCGAACTTGCTAATCTGTGATGCGATCGTGTCTATCCCGATATATCTGCCGAGTTGATAAAAATAGACGTCGCATGAGTGGATAACAGCACCGCGAAGTGCCAGCTTGCCGTGTTTTTTCCAACACTTGAATATTCGTCTCCCCAAGCGATATTTCCCAGTACATGTCTTGAAGGTTTTTTCTGGAGTGATCATATTAGCATCCAGAGCCGCTAGAGCAACAAACGGTTTGAATGTTGACCCGCAAGGATAGCAACTCATTAGCGCGCGGTTGTACATCGGTGCATCGGGCGCTTTGTTGAGTATTTCCCATTCCCTTTTTTGCAGTCCGTGAACAAAAAGATTTGGGTCAAAACCGGGTTTCGAATAGAAAACAAGAATTTCTCCATTTTTTGGGTCCAGACACACACAAGCTGCCCTTTGGTATTTTTCTAAGTAGACTGCCACAGATTCGGTCAACACGACATCGATTGTTGTGTAAATGTCGTGTCCATTGACGACTGGTATTGGTCGTTTTTCAGTGATCTTACTTATTTCTTTACCCCGTGCATCGACTTCGATGAATTCGATACCAGGACTTCCCTTTAGTTGATTTTCATTGTGCTCTTCAATGCCCATCCTACCTATATAATCATTGATCGAGTAATCTTTCAGGCGTTCTATTTCTTGGTGTGTTAGTTCACCAACATAACCAAGGAGATGACTCAGCAGTCTACTATATGGATAATTCCTGAGTGGTTCAACACCGACCTCGATGCCTTTAAGATTATCTATGTTTTCTTCAATAATCGATAGTTGTCGGTAGGATATGTCATGTGCGATTTTTACAGGCATGAAAGGGTTTTTCTCAAGCTTGAATTTATTCCGCGCCGCCTTCTTGTCGATATCAAGAATCTTTGATATGCTTTCCAGGGTTTTGTCATCGATCATCGATTGGATTACTGACACGTAAAAACCTGGTCTCGTGTTAGCGATTTCGATCCCGTTTCGGTCAAAGATTTTACCGCGTGGCGCGGTAATGTACCGCTGCCTTATTCGATTTTTTTCCGAGAGTCGCGAATACTTCTTGCCTTCGATTACCTGCAGTTTTATGGATGCAAAGATAATAACGATCGCTGCGCCGATGATGATATTGCGCAGGAACTTGAATTTCTTTATGTTCTCATCCATACCTTGTATTTTATTTTATTGAACAGTAGGATTATAGGCAAGAAACAGAAAATAGTGAGCA
>JAUWLY010000350.1 GCA_030613445.1 Candidatus Stahliibacteriota bacterium
TTCCATTCTTTCAGGGGTTCGAAATATGATGCATACGTATCATCAACCATTATAGCATATTCAGGATTATCAAAAACCCGACCATTTTTGCTTATGCTCATTTGTCGTACGCATTCGTTTACTATGGGGCTCCATTGTTCAATATATTCAGGATTAATCACTAATTTCCTGACCGCTTCTTTTTGATAATCATATTCTTTCTTCCATACGGTCTCAGGTGCGATTTTGTTCTGTTCATAGACTACTCTAAATGTGATGTTCGTGTAAAGAAAGAGCTTGCCTGTTTTAGGTACATATTGAAGCGGATAGACTGCGATAGTCGCTATTTTGAAACCTCCTTTTGTTCCGATATGGGTGAGTTCAGCAAGTATCCCGGGGTATTCACTCGTACTTGAGTAAATTGCGTCATTTGGTTCAATAAAAGGTTGGCTATTGGGTAGTGAGATTGGCTCAGGGATTTGCGCGGGTAATATATTATAATAACCCATGACCGCTACTTTTTCTGAAGCAATGACTTCGACGCATTTGACCGTTGCGCTAGCAGGTATGAGCACGGAGAGAGGTTTCACAGCTAATTCTGGTTCACTGATAGCGGTCATTGGTGTGCAACCCTCTAATCGGACGACATCATAGCCGTTATATTCTTTGAACTGGAGATATTGTATGGAGAATGACACAGTTTGGTTGAGCTCGCTGCTGAATAGGTAAAAGGGCATCAGGAAAAGGAGAAAACAGTATTTCTTTGACATATTCTTACCTCCTTCCATTCAGGCATTAACCTAAATGATCTAATAGTATACTTAAGTTTACTAAAAACACGTTATTTGTCAAGGGGGTATGGGGAGAGCATTGAAAAAGTGTTCATTGCTCTTTTGATTACAGTAATGGAACATAGCTTGTAGAGATAAAAATTTGATCCCATTAGACCGGGTTTACGCTGGGTGTTGACTTTGCTGCGATTATGACTATGCTATAGTGTATTTTTGATATCAAAAATACACTCAAGACTATTAAATATTTACCATCAAGGAGGTATATTGAAAGTTCACGAATATCAGGCAAAAGAGATCTTCGGTAAATACGATATTCCAACACCCAAAGAGAAGATGTGTGTAAGTATTGATGAGGTTATCGCGGCTTCGACTGAACTCGGTTTGCCCTGTGTTATCAAAGCACAAGTGCATGTGGGCGGTCGCGGCAAGGCAGGTGGTATAAAGATAGCTAAAACTGAACAAGAAGTAAATGAATATGCCAAGCAGATCCTCGGTATGGAGATAAAGGGGCTTCCAGTAAAAAAAGTATTGGTATCTCAGGCAATTTCCATAGCCAGCGAAGCTTATCTGGGCATCATAAATGATCGTACTGCGAAAAAGACTGTTATGATGGCATGTAAACAAGGTGGTGTTGAGATTGAAGAGGTTGCTCGAAAAAAACCTGAGGCGATACACAAAGTCTATGCTGATCCTTTAGTCGGATTTTTGCCCCATAAGGCACGGCAAATAGGTCTGTTTTTATATGATGACCCTAAAACAGCTTTCGCCTGTGCCAAAATTGCTGAAAAACTATACAAAATGTTCATTGAACTTGATTCATCTCTAGCCGAAATAAATCCACTCGTTGTGACTGATTCAGGGGAACTTATTGCCCTTGATGCCAAGATCAATTTTGATGACAATGGACTTTATCGACATCCAGATATAGAACTGCTGCGTGATCGTGAGAGCGAAGATGTGAATGAGCTGCGGGCGCGAGAATCGGATCTAAGTTACGTAAAACTCGATGGCAATATCGGTTGCGTTGTCAATGGTGCTGGTTTGGCAATGGCAACTATGGATTTAGTAAAGCACTTTGGCGGTGAACCAGCGAACTTCCTCGATATTGGTGGATCTTCTTCACCTCAAAAAGTCAAAAATGCGTTGGAGATTCTGCTGAACGATAAGAACGTGAAGGTAATATTCTTTAATATCTTCGGTGGGATTACCCGTTGTGATGACGTGGCCAATGGTATTCTAGTAGCTAAAAAGGCACTCAATATTGAACAGCCGATTATTACCCGCTTGACTGGTACAAATGAAGATAAGGCAATGGATATACTGAAAGAAGCAGGTCTGATTTTTGCCCAGGGTATGGATGACGGGGCGAAAAAGGCGATCGAACTACTTAAATAGGCTGAAAGGAGCGATCAGATGAGTATATTGATTAACAAGGATACTAGGCTTGTGGTGCAGGGAATAACTGGCCGCGATGGGAGTTTCCACACTGGCCAGATGATAAAGTATGGGACCAAGGTTGTTGCGGGCGTGACTCCAGGTAAAGGCGGCAAAGAGGTCGAAGGTGTGCCAGTTTTTAATACGGTGGTCGAGGCGGTCAAGAAAACTGAGGCAAATGCCGCAGTCATTTTTGTCCCTGCCAAATTTGCAACGGGGGCGGTTTACGAAGCAATTGATGCTGGTGTGAAATTAGTTGTGTGCGGTGCTGAGGGGGTGCCGACAATTGAACTGGTCAAGATCACTGCTTATCTCAAGGGTAAAGACTGTCGTCTTGTTGGACCAAATTCGCCTGGTATTGTCTCTGCCGGTGAAGCAAAGGTCGGTATCTTACCCGGTAAGATCTTTAAGAAAGGTAGCGTGGGCGTTATATC
>JAUWLY010000236.1 GCA_030613445.1 Candidatus Stahliibacteriota bacterium
CCAGAAAGATACTAGATGCTAGATGATTGATGCTAGTGGTAATTAACACCCTCACCTTTTTGTCAGCAGGCACCAATGTAGTTACCCGATTCATCGGGTCTGTCTGATAAATCAGACGACTACAGTTTATGTTTATTGGTGCTTTAGGGTCTTCAATTTCACAGAGGTGTTGCATAACAAGTACATGTTTGGCACCCCGCTTCTTGTTTGGTCTTTAGCGTATGCTTGATATTTGAGGTTATTGTAGATTTCAGGATACATGGTTTTGGTTGAATGTGGGGAATTGCAGAACAAGATACGGGGTCCTCAATTTCACAATCACATTATAAATGTGAGCGAAATTGGGATTGACTTCCGTTTGGAATTCAGGATAATAAATCAGGAGGATTTTATTATGAAATTAAAAAATACAGCACAAACGATTCTTAGTGGTCTTATTTTTATTATAGGTTTTTACATGGTCATAAAATTTGCCGGTACGTCGCTTCCGCCAGTACTCAGCGGCATCGCATTCATGATCATTGGATTTTTGTTCTTACTAAAGAAATAACAATTAGGTCACGTATTCGTATCCGGGAATATCTTGGGTCTTTTCTTGTAGTAATAAGGAAGGAGGATAATCATGCGAAAGACATTATTTCTTATCGCTATGTGTTTGCTAATACTAATAGGTTGCAGCGAGAAAGATGTCGAAACAAGTATTAACCATACTAAACCGGCGGGCTCACTTGACAAAGTGGAGTTTGAGCGAGGTTTTGCCGGAGAAATTGACGCGGAGAAACCATACAGCAGCGAGACTGAGGAAAAAATCATCACGACGGCCTATACAGCGAGCAAGACTGACAGGGGCGAGGAAGCTTATGACAAAGCGCTCAACCTGGTCAAGAAATACGATGCAATAATTCTGAATGCCAGCATATCAAAGTATGATGATACTGAAGAGGCACAACTCTTAATAAAACTCCCACCCATGCATTTCATGACCTTGCTCGACGAGCTAAATAAGATTGGCAAGGTTGAATCAAAATCAATAACCGAAGAAGACGTGACTGAGGAGTACTACGACGTAAAAGCACGTCTGGCAAATGCGCGAAAGGTCCAGGATAGGTTATTCAGTATTTTGAAAAAAGCAAATAAGGTAGAAGATATTCTTAAGGTAGAGAAAGAGATAGAGCGGGTCGGTGAAAAAATTGAAGTGCTGGAAGGGAAAATCAGGTATTTTGACAGCAAAGTCGATTATTCGAGGATAAGCGTCACGATATACAGCAGAAAAGAGAAATTCATCGACCTAAGCGGTATTGGCAGTGGTTTTGGCAATGCCATAAAATACGCGATACATTTTTTCTTTATCATTATCTGGTTTATCATTATTATTATTCCATTGATAGTAGTGATCTTGGTCTTGCGACCAGTAGTTGCCTTTATTATCAAAAGGATTAAGCGGAAAAAGTCAAAATAGATACGCTCCGCTGAAGAAACACAGATTTCAAATTCGCAAAAAACGCTCTTAACAACATAAAATTCCATCCGCAGAACCATTTCCAATCACTTGTAATCATGTTTTGATCTATACGTAGTGTTGACATCCTCTGAATGTTTGTTATTATTTAGATGCAAAGCATAAGGTGTATTTGTTAGATTTGAGTCTATGTATCAAATCGATTTGCGGAATTTATGTAATTATTTATAAACCAGAAAAGGGAGGAGATATGAAAAAGGCCTTTCTTGTACTTCTTATTATTATTGGCTTTTCCCTTGGCCAGGATATGATTGTAAGAGTGTATACATCATCGTGGGATGATCTAAAGAGAATCTCTCCTAAATATTCGTTAGACATTGCTGCTGGTCGTGCGGGCGAGTGGTACGATATTGTTGTTGATCGAGAGACCATGGACAAGATTATTGCATCGGGTCTTACATACGAGGTGGTCGTATATAGTCTTGCTGAACAAAAGGATGCGGTGAGGGCCGATTATCTATCCTACACCGAAACAAATGATAGTCTGAGACAGTTTGTCCAAAACCATCCTTTAATCTGTAAGCTCGACTCTTTACCAATACCAACAATGCAGGGTAATTGGCTCTACGGCGTAAAGATTTCAGATAATGTGTATGTTGAGGAAGATGATGAACCGGGGTTTTTGATTGATGGTCTACACCATTCACGGGAATGGGGATGTATTCCAACAATCATGTTCTTTGTGGATTCAATGATCGCATCTTATGGGGTCGTGCCTGAAATTACCGACATCATCAATACGACTGAGATCTATTGTTTCCCGATAATCAATGCCGATGGCTATTTATACGATTATCCAGGACAAAACATGTGGCGCAAGAACCGTGAACCATTTGGTGGTGCGATTGGCGCTGACCCGAATCGCAATTATCCTGGATGCTCTCCTGATCTTGAAGGAGACTGGGGTGCGGTTGATAAAGGTGGCGCAGCACACTACCCTTCAGATATTCTCTTCTGCGGTGCCTATGCAAATTCCGGGGATGAAACAAGGGCATTGGCTATGTATGCAAGATCTCATGTGTGCAATGCATATATGTCCTTTCACATGTATGGTGAATTGACCATGTGGGGTTGGGGTTGGACAGCCCAGCACGGAACACCTGATGATGCATTACATATCCAGGTTGGGACACACATGGCTGGTATGATACATAAATTGGGCAGCGGATACTATGATCCAGGTCAGATTCCCGTAATTTTATATGAAGTGAGTGGCTCGAGTCTTGATTGGTTTTACAGTTGGTGCCATTATGTTGGTGGTTTTTCGAATCTTTCTTATACTAATGAGGTGGGAACAACCTTTTACCAGCCAGTAGGTGATCTTGACGATATCATTCACGAGAACTTCAAGGCATTAAAGTATCTGGCCGGTTTTTGTGATTCCATAGTGCTTTTGCTTGAGGGCGTAGTACCTCCACCTGATATTTATCCATTGGGCACAGTGAATGAAGATTTTACTGTGTACTGGCATGCAAAGAATACCAATGATAATCATCCTACCCGATGGGAGTTGGTTGAATTATCAAATCCATCAATAATTGAAGATGATCTGGAGTCTGGTTCCAGCCGTTGGGTTTTCGATGGTTTCTGGCGGACGAGTACAAGCTCACATTCAGGTTCATACAGTCTCTTTTCTGGTAGTGTTGATCGTATGAACCGAATGGCGCGAACTGCACATCCATACCTAGTCCAGGCTGGGGATTCGGTGACCTTCTGGTGTAGGTATGATATGGAAGCCAATTATGATGTAGCAGTAGCTGAGGTTTCAGAAAATACCAAAGAGTGGTTTAATTTAGATACAACTCGTTTTACTAGCACTACTGGTGGATGGGTTAGAAGAGCATATTCATTAGGGGATTGGGTCGGTAAATCGGTCTATTTAAGATTTCGTGCAATGACTGATGCTAGTGGTCTGGGAATGGGATTTTGGGTTGACGACATCTATCCTACATGTCTTTTTGCGAACGTTGATACAATTTCATCAAGTCTTGCTGATACGTCATATGCTTTCACCAATCACCCTCTAGGGGAGTACTACTACTATGTTAAAGGTTACAATACAACATGGCTTTGGGGTGATTATTCCTGTTTGGAAATTGCAGACGTCGTTACTGGAATTGCTGAGTCAAATACTGCAGAATCTGTTTCTGAAACACCGTGCCTTTCGATCTACCCGAATCCATTCCGAGGATCTACGACCATCAATTTCCAAACTCTTCCGACCTCTGGGCGAGAATCCTCGCAAGGCGGGACTAACTCCAAATCCCAAGCCACAATTGAGATTTATAATGCTGCAGGACGATTAGTTAAAAATCTAAATCTGAAATCTCAAATTTCAAATCTGCAATCGATTACCTGGTCTGGTACAGACCACGCGGATCGCTCAGTGCCTGGTGGTGTTTATTTTGTACAATTTGAAGCGGGCGATTATAAGAAGGTTGAAAAGGTGTTGTTGTTAAGATAAAATAGAGCGTATGGCGTCCCGCGACTCTTCGAGCTTTATAGTATGTATCGGAGTATGGGTGTAACGGGGGTAGCGAGATGCTGTAAGTCTTGAAGTATTGAAAGGTTGAAAATATCGAATGTAATGAGATGAAGTAATGAGATGTCGTAGATCCTGTCGCAGATCCCGAAGTACTGAGGGGAAGAATTGAAGGGCGCCGTTCCTCTTTGTCTGCTATCCATGATCATTTTTTTCGCCATCTTCTATTAGTTCTTTTTCGCATTGGTCCCTGGCTTTTCCTTTGCGCGTGTATTTTTTCTTATTCCTGTGTACTTTTGTGGGTTTATGGGGTACTCGGTGTTTATAGCTCGCTTTTATTTTAATTTTTTCTTCTGGTTTTTTCTTCTTCACTGAATGAATTTCTTTAAATATCTCGTGCCGTATATTTTGCGTGGGAAGTCTCCGCTTGAATACTCGACCTTCTTTTTTCCTTTTACAAACTCTTCGTCTGCATATGCCTCGATGACTTTGCCTATAAATAGATTCTTGTCACCGGTTTTGAATATATCTCCTATCTTGCACTCCATATGTGCTATGCATTCGCCAATAATAGGAGCCTTTACTTTACGTCCCGGCTGTGGTGTTAGACCTGTTTCCTTGAACTTGTCTACTTCACGTCCTGAATGGTAACCGCAATAGTAAACCTTCTCTTTTAGCTCAGCAGTAGGAACATTGACGATAAACTCCTTGGTGCTTTCGATTAATTCACAAGAATATGTCTTTCTGCCGATAGCACAGGCGATGAGCGGGGGTTCTTTTGATACCGGTATACAAAAACTGACTGCAATGATATTGGATTTCACTCTTATGTCTCCGCAGGTGATTAAAAAGTGCTTCATTGGCCACATAAACTCAAAGTATTCCACATCGGTTTTCATTACAGAATTGTATTTATTTTCAATGCTGTGTCAATC
>JAUWLY010000290.1 GCA_030613445.1 Candidatus Stahliibacteriota bacterium
GTCATTGTTGGCAATGCTAACATTTGCGCTCAAAACTCCACTTTCACTTGGTGTAAAGGAAAGAATAAACGCAGTCTCTCCCAGACCATTGACTGGAGTACCAGGGTGCTTTGTCACCGTAAAGTCATTTGGGTGTTCTCCCCAGATCTCAACCTTCGGCGATCCAGTCAACTCCAAAGTTTCATCCCCTAGATTCTCTAGTGTAAAGATCACTGTACTGCTTGAGCCCAAATTCACGTCACCAAAATTATAGCTGCCCGTGTCGTCTGGTATGTCCTTCTGTCCCTGCTTTAAGTTAATCTCGGGGTATTGTGTTGCGGCAATTGTGACAGCGATGTCTAGAGTGTCGTTACCATGAACCATTTTTTCCTCCTGAGCATCGAATATACTAAACCACCACACCTTCGGTTTTCTTTCATCAGGAGGATAGACTTTGATAAGGATCAAATGGTTATAGTTGTTGAATGTACCGTTCCACCAAAATTCTAGCACGCCGTCTGAGTCCGTCGTTCCATCCACCATTAACTCATTGTCGTAAGGTGAAAAGCTTCGGACTTTCCAGATCTTGATATTTGCACTCTGAACTGGTACTTGTGCCCCCTTTTCGCACACTGAAACCCTTGTGTGCAACAGGTCGGGAATACTATTTGAAGTGGATTGACGGCACGGATCATTTATTATTGCCGCTGTAACGTCAGCAAACCGGGTTAGTTCCATTAACTCCTCATAGGAAGTTGGTGCGCCAACTCGGGCTTGATTCCATATGTTAGTCAATAGCGGATCTGTGAAATAATCCTGATGTTGGGACCAATAGGGATCATCCAAACTGTTAGTGCTGATATTAATATCTTGTATTGGGTCTATACATGTAGCGTCCCTTACCATCGCCAAATTGTAATACTCACTTATACCGGCACCAAAAACATGCTCGATTTCGTGAACCATATTGTTAATCTGTCTCCAGTATTGCTGGAGTTCACCGGAATCATCTTCGAGAGTGGATCTATCATAAACGGCATCCCAGTAAAGCCCTGCAGCGACTCCAGCGCCACTTTCATCTATGCCCATGTATCCTCCGCATGTCCCGTATATTGGGTAGGCGGTGAGTTGCACATGAGCCCATATCTCAAAATCATGTTCGGGCAGGACTCCTGCAGAATCTGTATGGGGTTTCTCCTCCGTTATGATGATATCTTCCTCGGGATCAAAAAGGAAACGACGGATTGTTTGTTTAGAAAAAATTGTGTTTAGGTCTTCCACATACTGTGTCAGCCTGTTACTAAGAGCTTCGTTTGATAAGCCCTGGATAAGGTCGGGATGAAGAAAAAATTTGAATCTGTGATATTCAAGAGAAACCTCGGCCCCAGAGCTGTCGCTCAGACATACTGTTTTCTCTTCCATAGCTCCAACTAAGGATGCTATGGAAGTCATAATGACAACCAGAAGCAGGATTATTAAAATCTGGTTAACACTGTTGGCATCAATGAGGCCTGCATTTTTAGTGCTCTCATCCGTACCTCGAGTATTATCACTCGATAGCGTTTCCTGAACATCAGGATTAGGTGTTATCTTTACGGCGTTCAACAGCATGATAGGCGTTTTTCGTAGTAAGTGCAAAAAAGGGTTCTATGCCGGACTTGTTAAACGGGTCGGTTTGGATTTAACAGCAGGCCGCTCCCTTCCGACTTTTCTTAGTGCAATCGGCACGTTGGCGAAAAAACTAAAGTAGATGCAATAAAAAATTTTCTATTGATCATAAAACTCCTTGCGTGATAGGCAGCTAATTACCCTGCATTTCAAATGACTATATAATGTGTCAAATCTCTTTAATGAGTCTATTTGGGGCATTTTTTCCAATAGTTCCTGGCGAAACAAAATGACATAAATCGTAACAGTTTAAGTGAGTTAGACCGAGATTTACAATTAAAGCGAGGCGGGCTTAGAACTTTCAAGAAAGGACAACCAGTGCATCTTGTTCATCCGGGATATCGGATAGATGGAAACATGCCGGTATTTTAAGGTGAGAGGCTTAAAGTCGACTCAAAAACTTCACAGCTATTTTCAAGCTAACACAATATAAAGTATCCATTTCTCTCTTGACACACAATCCACTTCTTGCCATACTTTCAATTATCAGAAGCAGATTCCCATCTGTTCTCAACATGGGCAACGTTATAGAAAACAAAGCAGCTAACCCAAATGTGCTACATAGATAAGGTAGCAAGGAATGTCTGCGAAAGTAACTCTCTCCGTGTAAGGTTTCATTTTATAAAGTGAAAAGCCGGGAGGTAGGCCATGAAGAAAAAACAGCGTTTGGGCGAACTATTGATAGAAAAAGGCTTGGTCACTGAAGAGCAAATTCAAGAGGCTCTTCGCCTACAAGTCGGCGGGAATCGACGGTTGGGGTATTTACTGATTAAACTGGGTATTATTAATGACGATCAGCTTCTTGATATCCTCTCACATCAACTTGAGATCCCAATCGTTTCCGTTGCTGATCAGTTCTCCACTGAGGTTAAAGGGACTGTGCCCAGATACCTGTGTCGGAAGTACAGTGTAATCCCCCTGGCTCTGGAAAAGGAAAACATCCTGAATTTGGCAATGACAGATCCGTCGGATGACGAAGCCATTTCAGATATAGAGAACTATACTGGCCTGGTCGTGAAACCTTTTCTCGCCAGACACAAAAATATTGAAAGCGATCTCAAAAAATTCATCCCGTTTACGCTGGCGGATATTTTCAATCAACAGGTTTTTACCAAATCGTCTAGAGTGTTATCCGTTGTTACATTGGCGCTGTTGTTGACCGTCTCTGTTTTTGTCTATAGACAGTTTCGTGTAATGAAATTTGGAACGGTGTCAGTAGTCGGCAGCTCAACCGTATATGAAAACCATGATTTAATGGTTAGCCTCGAAGAAGAAGGAAAGATATCCCTGCTTGGTCATGGTGCATATGCTAAAGGTTTTTACTCGGTGAGATTTGACGATGTCGAGTCGCTGAGACGTTTTCTGGAGCATAAGAAGGATAATTTTTCCGAAAAACAGAATGATTGGCTCCTCTGGGTAATAATCAACAAACTCTAAATTCAGCAGGGTAGAAGCCAAACCGGTTCCCAACCTAATAATGAAAAATCGGTTAATAACCCCCGGCACCTTCTTAAAAAACAAACCACCCACTATATTTTTTCAACCGCCCTTATTACTTTTGGTGCTAAAAGTTGGTATTTGTTTTCTCAATATAACATATAATACCCAATTTTTTGATGCCGTTTTTTTGGTACTATAGCATCTAACCCCTCGGGATTATAGGGTAAAGTCCCTAAAAGGTTGACTCTGCATGATTCTTGCACAATGCTAACACGATGTATATTATACTACCATTTAACCTATCCACGGATGAGTTTAATCATTGCGGGGTCAGCGTAGTTCCCAAACAGACGCATTCTCGGTTCTGACCTCACCGCATAATAAACTTCAGGAGATACTCAGTGGCCCGTCAAAACATCCTGCTTACTACTTCATACTCAAAGCTCAAAGTTCTGCTCTTATTTCTGCTGCTTATTTTGTTTGCAAATACACATGGCCAAGCCGCCACTCAGGTCACCTTGACATGGGAACCAAACCCGGAACCGAACCTTGCCGGATATAAAATACATTATGGCCTGCAGAGCCGAGACTACACCTCATCGATAGATGTGGGCAATCAGACCGCTTACACCCTCACAGGGCTTACAGAGGGACAAACCTATTACTTTGCTGCTACCGCCTATGACACTGAGGGCAACCAAAGTAATTACTCTGCTGAAGTAACCTGGACAAGCGCTCCTGAGTCCGCCACTCAAGTTGCCTTAGCATGGGAACCAAACCCGGAACCGAATCTCGCCGGATATAAAATACATTACGGCTCACAGAGCCGAGACTACACCTCATCGATAGATGTGGGCAACCAGACCTCTTACACCCTCACAGGGCTTACAGAGGGACAAACCTATTACTTT
>JAUWLY010000107.1 GCA_030613445.1 Candidatus Stahliibacteriota bacterium
AGGGCGATTTCTGTAGGGTCGCCAAGGCACCTACCGTTTTTTTGTCTGGTTGCATCATTATTAAGCGCCATTGCCAGGAATAGCTTGTCTATTGCAGGTCGTTGAGTGGGGATGCTCTGGAGTTTGATTGTCTTACCACTAATATATATCTTCTGAACCTCCATCTTATTCTGAGTCAAAGTCCCGGTCTTGTCTGAGCAGATATAAGTAACTGAACCCAAGGTTTCTACAGCCGGCAGTTTTCTTATGAGAGCATGCTGTTTGACCATTTTTTTCGCGCCGATAGCGAGGGAAATGGTTACGACAGCCGGGAGAGCCTCGGGGATAGCTGCGACTGCAAGGCTAATAGCAGTCAGAAACATCAATAATGGTGGTTCTCCTCTGAGCAGGCCGACACCAAAGACCAGGGCGCATATCGCAAGTACTGCAATAGCCAGTTTCTTCCCAAACCTTGCAAGCCTCTTTTGAAGTGGTGTTCTTACTTCCACCTGTTCTTGAAGCATCGTGGCGATCTTTCCAAATTCCGTATTCATTCCGGTTGAAACGACGATTCCCTCTGCCCGACCATAAGAGACGACAGTGCCTTTATACGCCATGTTTTTTCTATCACCCAGGGGCATCATAGTGTCGATGAGGCGATTTATATGTTTTTCTGCAGGTACAGATTCTCCGGTAAGTGACGATTCATCGATCTTGCAATGTGCGACTTTGATAAGTCTTATGTCTGCTGGTGTTATGTTTCCAACCCCAAGTAATACCAAGTCACCAGGTACAATATCAGAGGCAGGTATACTCACTGGTTCTCCATCCCTGATTACTGTTGCGATTTGCGCGGCCATCGTTCTCAATGCTTCTATTGCTTTCTCAGCTCTATATTCCTGGACAAACCCGATTACCGCATTTAGTACTACGATCACCAAGATGGCTATGGTGTCTTTAGGTTCACCAATGATGCCTGAAACGATTGCTGCCGCGATTAGAACCATGATCATGAAATCCTTGAATTGATCAAGAACCATGTGCAAGACGGTTCTTGACTTGATTTGTTTTATTGTATTATGGCCACAACTTATAAGGCGTTTTCCAGCCTCTTGGTTAGTCAGTCCCTGTTCAGATGATTTCAGGGACTGTAGGATTTCATCAACCTCTTTACAGTGCCAGTTCATGAGTGCGATTTATTTTTTCAAGAGCCAAACCATGATCGCTTTTTGGATATGGAGGCGATTTTCAGCCTGGTCAAAGACAATCGAATGCTTGTTTTTGATAACCTCGTCCGTGATTTCTTCACCGCGATGTGCTGGTAGGCAATGCATTACCAGGTAGTCCTTGTTGGCTGATGTGAGAAGTTCGCTGTTTACCTGAAATGGTTTGAAGAGCTGTTTACGCGCCTTTGCTTCTGTTTCCTGACCCATAGATGCCCATACATCAGTATAGACTATATCAGCATGAGTGACAGCCTTGTTTGGGTCATTTGAAAGGACTGCTGTTCTTGCCTTGGCAAGGTATTGCTCATTAGGTTCATAGTCCTTTGGCGTTGCAATATTGAGTTTGAAGCCAAGCATGGCAGAGGCAGCAATAAAGGAATTGCAGACATTATTGCCGTCGCCTATATAGGCAATAATTACTGAATCCAGCGTACCTTTTTTTTCGATAATCGTAAACAGATCGCACATTATCTGACAAGGGTGTTCCAGGTCGCTCAAACCATTAATAACTGGTATTGTGGCACTTCTCGCCAAATCCTCAACCGTTTTATGAGCAAAAACTCGAGCCATTATCAAATCTACCCAGCGGCTGAGATTCTGTCCTGCGTCAGATACGGTTTCCCTTGCCCCGATTTTCGCGTCATTTGGTCCTAAGTAAATGGCATGACCACCGAGTTGCGTCATTCCAGTCTCAAAGGTCACGCGTGTGCGCAAAGAGGGTTTTTCAAAGATCATAGCCAGGGTTTTATCCTTGAGCATCTTGTGGACAATACCTTTTTTCTGTGCTTGTTTTAATTCTTTTGCCAACCCAAATATTTCATAAATTTCTTCTTTAGTAAGGTCGAAGATTGATAGAAAATCCCTTTTCATATAACCTCCATTTTAGTATCATATCTGATTTTATCGGTATGTCAATTAGGCTTGTAAATTGAATCCCAAGGGGATTGGAAGAGACCCACACACCTTTTTTAGTCTGTATAATGATAACCAAACGCTAGACCAGTGTACATAGTGCAAATTGTACGCTGTATAAGAAAATAGATAAGTAAAGGTGTGGGATGGAAAGGAGTCCGCCACAAAACATGTCGGACTGGAAGGGATCCACGCACTTTTTTCTAAAAGTGCGGGATGGAATTTAAATCGTTAATAGCGTTAGTTTATTTAGGCGTTTAGGTATTTTGGATTTTAGGTGTTTGTATCTTCTCCGTTTCACCGTTGCATAGAAAAAGCAGTAATTGAGTTATTAAAAAAAAATTCCCTCTCCCTTGAGGGAGAGGGTTAGGGTGAGGGGGTCTTTTAGACCTTCTAGATCTTTGGTAAAATCGATTACCCCGTTTGATTTGCATCATAGGGGACAGGCACAGATTAACAGACGAGATTACGGTGATAGCTATTCATTCAGCATAGTATTTTACTATTGTTCGTAACTTTCAAGACCTCTTAGACGTCATTCTTATGTGAGGATGATAGGAAGATGAGTTGTTTTAGTGAACAAAGATTAGGAGGTGAAAATGACTTCAAATCGCAGTCTTTGTGAGTTGCTTGTTGATCACGAAGAAATGTTAGAACAGTTGTATACTGAGTATGCAAGGAGATTCAATAGCCATGGTGAATTCTGGACTCAACTATCATTAGAAGAGCAAGATCATGCGCAGCGAATCCAGCAACTGGCAGAATTTATTAAGAAAGGAGCAGCAAAGATCGATAAAGAGCAGGTCACTATAGATGCAGTCAAAATCTCTATGAAATATATCAATGAACAGATCGTACGTTCCAGAAGCGGAGAACTGACATTGATCAATGCACTTTCTATCACCTATCAAATTGAGAAAGCATTAATCGATGGTCAGATAGATGAGGTTTTCAAGGGTTACACACAGGAAGCGCGAAGTTTTATTCGAGAGTTAGGTGGCATACTCTTGGAGCACTACAGATTTGTTGAACAAGAGTATCGTCAGCATCAAAGGTTTGCATAACACATTATTGGGATAATACAAAACACTGGACCATTGTGTCATTAAACAATTTTAACCTTCGGTTAAATTCTTGACATCTTCGAAAATCTGTATACAATGATTGCATCAAGCCAGGATAGCTCAGTTGGTAGAGCACCGGACTGAAAATCCGGGTGTCCGCAGTTCGATTCTGCGTCCTGGCATTTTTTTTAGCTTAATTCGGAGCTTGGTTCTTGGAGCTTGGTTCTTGAGGCTTGGACCTTGGTTCTTGGGATTTGGTTCTTGGTTCTTGGTTCTTGGGATTTGGTTCTTGGCTGCTGTTAAGTATTGACATCTACGAATATCCAAATACAATTTGATAAGGAGGTTACGATGAAAACTATCTCTTATATATCAAGTATTGTCGCAGTCGTCAGTTTCATCATCGCCGTTGTGACACGGCTTTTCTTGTTCAATAAGTGTTTTTTAGGCGTGAGCGCATTGGCATACCTGCGAGTCACTAATACGATGTTGCTTTTTACGATTGCATTTATAGTGTTTGAATATGTGCGAAACAAGAAAAAAGAGTAAAGGAGGTCTCTCGCTGATTTAGACAGAATCTGCTAATTCCTTCACATATTCCAATAGTTCATCATACTTGTGCTTGAGTTCAAAATACATCTTTTCATAATTCTTTTCTTGTTTTTTTGTTTTTGGCTTACATACATTAACCTTTGCTTCTGATTTGCTTATCTTTGTCTTGTCTGGTGTTTCTAAAAATCCTTCTTCTTCAATCCATTTGCGTATATCGACCAGATCATCATTTTCTCTCTTTTCTAACCAAATCTCTCTTGCCTTTTCAACATCGGCATGTACTTGCGGATATACTTCCTTCATTATTTTGATATATTGTTCCGGAAAACTACAGTCTTTTTCATCATATTTAAGAAGTTTATATCCTGTATTGTTCTTTGCAAATTCCTCTTTGATCTTCACATCACTATTTTTATAGACTCCCACAATAGGTGGTGCGTCAATATGTAATTTTTCACACAATTTAAAGACTACTCTTTTTGATATGATTTCACGGAGCCGATGAATATCTGCTATTATAACATTCAGGTTATTCTTGAATTTACATATCATTTCAAGGGTTTGCTGCATTGAATCAATACCAATAATTCTTTCTTTGCTGAGCAAATCACTGAGTTTCTTTCGTACGGCTATATCTGGTTCAATCAAAAGAATCATTTTTGACCTTCTTACTTAATTATAAGAAATAAAGAGCAACTTGTCAAGACTTAAGTGTCATTGAGTATTTTTTCGCCAAACGCCTTACGCCATACTTTCTACTCTTTTTTGAATCCCAAGGGGATTGGAAGCTAGCACTACGTGCTGGAAAGGAGCTGATGCTGGAAGGGATCCACGCACTTTTGCTGAAAGTGCTGGATGGAATTTAAATAATCAATAGCGTTAGTTTCTTTAGGCATTTAGGTATTTACTTTTTCTCCGTTTTATAGAAAAAGCAGTTATTAAGTAATTGGTAAGGCAGTAATTGAGTAGCTAAGTAACTAAAAGACGCTTAGATCGTTTAGACCGTTAATAGCGTTTAAAGGGTTTAATACACAGATAGTTATTGAGTAATTGGAACCTTTGAATCCTAACGGATTGGAAGTGATGCAGAGCATGGAAAGGAGTCCGTCACAAAACATGTCGGACTGGAAGGGATCCCTCGACTTGCTCGGGATGGAATTCGAGTCTGATAAATCAGACAACTACAGGGTTCTCCTCCTTGCTCCGTATTCTTTACTCCCTTTTTACTCTTCGAACGAGTAGCACGAGTCGAGAAGTTCTCCTTGTCTTTGCTATTTCCAGCCGAAGGCGTATCTTCAGGAGCGAAGCGACATGTCTTCAGGCAAAGCTATATTGCCGTGACTTCATCCACCAGAGGTGGAGTATCTTCATCTTGTCGTAGATATCGAATGCAATGAGATGCCCCGTTAAATACAATAATTCTCAACTTTTGTGTTTATTCCCCCACGTATGTTAAACCGATTCGCACAATAACATGATTTTTAACGTATTATTTAACGGAGCGAGCGTGTTCCCAGTCTTGACATTTAAGGATAATTTTATACAATATTGCTACATGAATCGAAATCTAAAGGATATTACGATTAACCGAGTTAAAGCGCCGTTGGAAGAATACAATACTTCCTTCGGGGATCTTTTGGAAACCAGTCAGGAAATCGAAAGCCGACTTGTCAAAGACACTGAGCTTCTTTCTGAAATAGGGAAGAAATTCGACATTCTTTCTGCGGCAGTTGAGCTCGAATTTGAAGGAATATCAGTTTTCGACCAGGAAATAAAGAAAACCAAGGAGATTCTTGAACAGAGTATTATCAAGGTCAATGAATCTTTGACCGTATCAAATCGAATTTCAGAGGACTTGGATGATATCTCGAAATCCTTTGATAAAATCCACGCCGATGCCTCACAGCTTGATGACATTGTGAAAAACATCGCTGTGGTGTCGGATTCCATAGAAGTGGCTTCGCGTAATGCGGGCATAACTGCTTTTCATGCTGGTGAACAGGGGAGAGGTTTCGAAGTGATCTCCCGGGAAATGACCTTACTGGTGAGAAGCGTGCAGGACCCAACAAAGCTTATCCCCGACATTTCTGAAGAAGTAGTTAAAGGGACTGTAGATCTTGGTCATGATTTACTGAGAATAGGGAGTATAATACATGATCTAAAAGAGATAAACGAGCGGTTTTCCGATATCACTAATGAACTTCTTGGATTGATCCCAAATATTGAGACCGGTATCAAGAGCCTTGGCGCGAGTGTTATTTCACAGAAGGAGTTGCACCATCTTTTGCTGACTGAGAATGAGCGTTCATCACAATGGCTAAGTAACATTTATGACACAGCCCGTTCTTCAGCAATTCTGGAACAATATTTAGAAGCTATGTTCCGTAGGGTTAGTAATATTCGCGAAAACCTTATGAGTGTTGAAGACGACACGTCTTTTGCATGGTTGTTCAATACTCTGAAGGTTGCCTTGACCGATGCTTCAAAGAGCTATGCTAAGGGAATGAATGAGCTGTCTATCAAAGAAATCGGTCGAGGAGGTGGTATACAGTCGTCAGAACGTTCGATCCTCCAACTCGTCAGTGAAGCCGGTCAACTCTCTGGAGTTATTAGCAAGATTGCTGTAGAGATTAAGAATTGGTTAAAGACAAATGGTGTAGCTTGTGAAGTTCTCACCAACGGAATTACTTTTTATCAGGATATAGTAAAGATCCTTTCGACATTGAATGAGAAACTCCACTCGATACGAATAAGAGCAGAGCAAATAGAAAACCCCCTTTTTGATCTAAAGAAGATCACCGAGCGTTCACGGATACTTGGTCTGTATGCGAGTATTGAAAGTGCAAGGGGCGGTCAGTATGCGCAGTCACTTGGTGTGGTGACCAAGGAGATAAAAGATCTATCAGACAAGACCACTTCATTTGTTACTGATATTGGTGAAGTCGCCTTTGGTATGACTGAGAGCTTTGACGAACTGTCAAAATTCCTGATCAGGAGTATGAGTGATGTTGAACAGGGCGTTGGATCATTAAAAGCTGCGGTAGATATCCTTGAAGAGAACAGAGGATTGTTGCAAAGCCTTGATAATCTCGGACAGGAAATGATTGGTTCAACCAATAAGATAAAGACACAATGTAATGATCTGAGTCTTCGCATAAGAGAACTCAATCTTGACTATGAGAATATAGAGAATGCTTTTGAAAAGTACTCAAAGACAATCAATGCCTGTGGTAAAACAGCTGAACAGTTGTTGAAAAGTGTTAGTTCCTATGACAAAGAATTCGCGGTCTTAACCCGTAAACACAAAACTATTGTTTATCAGCAGTCAGTGGAGCCGATACTACTTGATCCAGCCAACAAAACTGATGCCCGCAGTCATGAAGTGCTTCAACAGATTTTTATTGGCCTATTGACTTTTGATTCAGGTAATCATATGGTTCCGGGTATGGTTGATAGATTTTCAGTGTCTAAGGATGGGTTGATCTGGGACTTCAAGATAAAACGTGGTATTAAATTTCATAATGGTGATATGGTCACTACGCAAGATATTGCCAATTCTATATCACGGGTGAAATCCGGTCCAAATATTAGCTTCATAGATTATGTTGATGATGTGGCGGTTTTAAATGACTTTGATATTAGATTCAGTCTTAAGTTTCCTTATCTTCCCTTTCTAGCCAATCTTGCTTGTGGTACGTGTGATATTACGCACCGGGATCACTCTGCAGAACACCCGATTGGTGCTGGTCCCTATAAATTTGTACATTGGGAAAAGGAAAAAGAAATCATTCTTGATGTCTTTGAGGATTTTTTTGATGGTCGACCACCCATTGACAGAGTTATCATTAAGTTCCTGCAGGACAGCGAAGAAGCGGTGCAGCGTTTCAGAAAAGGTGAAATATCAATAATGTCGGTAACCCCAGAGATACTTAAGCAATTCTCACCCGATGAGATCATTTCTGGACCAGGTTTAGCTACTCAGTATGTTGGTATTAATGTTTCACTCGATACCCCTTTCAAAAACAGAAAGGTCCGTCAGGCAATGAACTACGCTATTGATAATGAGAATTTCAGTAATGTCGCAATGGAAGGGCAAGCCATACCAGCCCGTGGTGTTTTTCCACCCGGTATGTATGTTTATAACAGTGACTTGTTGGGTTACGGATGTGATTTGGATAAAGCGAAACAACTGATGCGTGAAGCAGGGTATGGCAGTGGTTTTGATAGTGTTTATCCTTTTGATATCCGGGAGAGCGAAGCTGCTATTAAAAGAGCTGAGTATGTGATAAAAAGTCTTGAAAAAATCGGTATAAGGCTTATACTTAATCCACTATCATGGAATGATTTCTTAGAACGGGGTTATCGTGGTGATAGTATTCTGTGTATGAAAAGCTGGGTTTCGGATAATGGTGACCCGGATAATTTCCTTTATCCGTTGTTCCACTCCCGGAGTTTTGGACGTGCTGGAAATACTTCGTTCTACAGTAATTATGAGGTGGATACGATGATTGAGCAGGCAAGGTCTGAACGGAGTAGCAATAAGCGTCAACAGGTGTACCATGATGTCGAGAATATGATAGTGAGTGATGCGCCGTGGATATTTCTTTCTCATCCGGTTGATTCCTACGCGGTCAGTACGGATATCGGTGGTTTCAAAGTAGACCCATTTGGAATTATTAGGTTCCGCTATTTATGGACTAGATGATGGAAGCGATGATCGTTGTTCGAATTGGTGATGAACACATTGGTGTCGATATAAGTCAGGTTCGGGAAGTTACCGAAGCGCAGACTCTAGTACCTGTGCCGCGGTCTCCTGCATTCGTGCTCGGTTTGGTGAATATAAAGGGAGAGGTGATACCCGTTATCTCTCTGAAAAAGCGGTTAGGGATTAGTGGTGAAGAATCTGGTGACCGCCTGCTTATCGTAGAAGATAAAGGGAGGCTTGCAGGTATTGAGGTGGATGAGTTATTTGGTACAAGAAAAGTTATTGATGCGCGTATTAACCGGCGTGCAGAGCTTCTTTCAACAAGAAAAGAA
>JAUWLY010000208.1 GCA_030613445.1 Candidatus Stahliibacteriota bacterium
AATGGCATCGCCATTAGCGCTCACTGCAATGCTCTTTCCTCCTGACCACATGATTGCCCAGATATCACCCACTGGTGCAACCAACACCCTATCCCAAGCTGGGGGTGAAGATGGTTTGTAATTAGTTTCACCATCGATATAATCAATGTTGGGCGGTAAATGAGCAAAACATAAAACAACCATTACAAGCAAAATACCACATTTCTTCATATAATCCTCCTTGCACAAAATCGTGGCATTATTATACTTCTATAATAATTATAACAATAAATAATTTGTTGTCAAGGTGCGATTTCCTGACTCCTCCACTTTTTGAACAATCCCTATGCTCTTATTGCTACTCTATTTTTAGCACCTTCTTACAAAATGTCTCGCCTGAATCGAGATTTTTAATTCTTATAAAGTAGACCCC
The DNA here is from genome assembly GCA_030613445.1 of Candidatus Stahliibacteriota bacterium. GTDB lineage: Bacteria > Hydrothermota > Tepidihabitantia > SM23-42 > SM23-42 > JAUVZL01. Next base: position 413 of record JAUWLY010000208.1, read on the forward strand.
ATCAGAAACAATCCTTCCATTCTCATCATCACCATGCCAGGATAAAAGCGAAGGGCGTTGGGCGTCGAGCGTAAGGTGAGAAAAAGATTTAACTAATCTTCCGCTCACATCGTAGATACAAATGTAGGGCAAACCTTCAGGTTTGCTTTTTGCAAGGCTAAAGCCTTGTCCTACATTTTGTATTATGTATCTGATGGTTGTCTTTTCTCGAAACGGATTCGGCTGAACTTGTAATCCGTATCTTGCCTCTTGTATCTGGCTTCTTGTCTCTTCTATCGCACCAGGATCATATTCATAAATTCGCGTTTCATTGTTGCCTGAAATTACAATTTCAGCTAAACCATTATTGTCAATGTCATAAATTCTAACATTTGAGCCACCTGTATGACCAGGCAGTGTGTCCCACACATAAAATGAATCATTGCCTGCAGACTTGATAATATAAATATTCTGACAGCCCTCAAGCACAATCTCTGGGATACTGTCTCCATCCACATCACCTGCCTCAGAATAACCACCATAATAATCACCACCAGGAAAATTAAAGGTTTTAATTATTTCATATGTATTATCTGCAACCGCCTCAAAAATAAAGGCATCGATTGTGCCATAAACCCAAAACCCCTTTACCACAAACTCCATCTTACCATCCTGGTCTGCATCAGACACGGAAAAACAGTCTTTGATATTGACGGTAGCGAGTTGTTCAATATGAGTCTCCACATACGAATTATCCCCATTACATTCATAGACTGCATACCAACCACTAAGGTTTCCGAAAATGAACTCATTTGCATTATCACCATCAAAATCACCGAACGCAAAGGTAGAACTACTGGAAAAAGGAGGATATCCTGTGAATATAAGTTCATATATATTATCACCAATGGACTCAAAAATATTAAAATCTGTGGCGCCATTACCATTGCCATCCACTATCTCTGGAATTCCGTCTTCATCGATATCAAAAACACATACAGGTATAACTAAAGGAAATCCTATTGTATCCCGCCACACCTCCTGGGTAGGATAGGAAAAAGAATCAGGGGATTCAGCAATAGAAATAACCATTGTTGGGTAACTCTGGGTTGCACTTGCTTGAATCGCTAAGTCCCATAACCCATCTAAATCAAAATCACCAATATCCCATAAAAGAGGACTGAAAAGATATGAAAACGAATCTACTTCTCAGGTATCAGGTAAATGTAATTCATAAATATAAACCTTTTGTGAACCTCCATAAGTACGGATAAAAAACTCGTAATTTCCGTCCCGGTCAGTATCGCATACAAGAATCCTCCCGCATTCTCCAATCATCCCAGCAGGAATATACCATTTCTGGACAAAGTTACCAAATAAGAATGGCAACATTAATAGTATTATCATATTCCTCCTTATAGAGAGGGTGGGGTACATTACACCCCACCCTGCCCTTTCATCTTATCTCACTTTGAGAACCTTACGAACATCAACCGCACCAGAGTATCGATCTTCAAGTCGGATGAAGTAGACCCCATCAGAAACAGATCTCCCATGTATATCGCTTGTATCCCAGGTTAACCTGCTGTTTTCCATGACAAGACCATCAAAGAGCTGCTTGACCAATCGACCTGCGATATCATATACATTCACACTGAGATTACTCTGCATCCGCCAATAATCTCAGGCAAAGTCCAGTCAGTGCCGCCATTTGAAGAGTAACGGTAGATCACTTTGTCATGATCAGTATAAACCAAATGTAATTCTCCACTTCTTGGTTTTCGCACTAAATGGCGATTGCCATTATAAGCCAGAGCCAATGGATCGTCAGTCCAACCTTTGTGCAAAAGGTTTCCCCAGATATCCCAGTTAGAATTACGGAAATCCTGCCAGACAACGAGGATATTCAGATCATCAAAGGCAACTGAGGGTAATGTCTGATCTCGAGCCGCTTCTGTTATTACAATTTCATCTAATATGGAGTTACCGTCTTGTGAATAATGCCGTCCATAGATATTAAAATTACCTGCACGAAAATCCTGCCAAACAACAAAGAAATTTTCATGTTCAGCCATAACCCCAGAGGCAAACTCGCTAATGTCTTCAACAACCGCAATCGGTATTTCATTAAGAAGAATTTCACCAGCCTGATTTATGACTGCCCCAAGTACATTATAGAATCCGTCAAAAGGTAAGACCAAATAATTCTCCAAAACATGATGAGAACAGAAGTAATTTATGCCACTGAATGCAATATCTGGAGGGATAGTATATAATTTAGGAATAAGTTCAGGTGGATACATTGGTGGTACAGTAGGTTCGCTTGTGTATTCTGCGAATACAGTTCCACCATCTACTACAATGCCATCGGGGGTCACAAATTTGAATTTTATTGCATGCAGTGTATGTTCTCCAAAAATCCATTGACACCATGGATAAACAACGATAAATCTCTCACCATCAGAAGTAATGGCTGGGAATCCGATGTAGCCATCCTCTTCTTCATAGGTACCTCCTGCCTGATCAATCAAAATATCTGAGAATAATGGATTTCCATCTCGGTTATAAAGTCTACCTCTTAGATACGATCTTTGTGGAATGCTGATGGTAGAAACAGTTCCGGTAATTAAGAAGATGTTTCCATTACAGCTAATAGCAGGAAAACACGAGGCTCCGATTTGAATCATAAATGGCTCTACAATTACTGTTGACCCTTCATAAATTGCACCCCAAATTCCTAAAAAGCGCTCTTCTTCTGCAAGACCGCCCCGAGCGGTCCAGACCACAAACCACCTCTCACCGTCTGTCGCAACTGCTGGTAAAGTATCTCTCCAATCAGGAAGGTCGGGAGTGTGGATGAAGAATCTCTCTAATACATTACCTTGAAGATCAACTCTTGCTGCCCATATATCACCAAGACTATCGTAAACCACAATATACTCGTTTCCAACAAATGCAACGTCTGGTGCGCCTTGGTTACCTATGCCAGCACAAATTGGAAACTCGTTGCCATTAGCAAATATGGCCAGCATGGCTATTAAAAATGTTAACGAAATAATTTTCATTTGTTCCTCCTATGTGCAATTATGTTGCCAATTTTCAATCATGCCTTGAAGGAATAAGAACAATTTATTCCCTCAAGGCAATTTAGCCGGCAATAACTTCACCTCTTTGAAAATGATAAAGCTTTAGAATCAAACCAGGAAGGGAAGTATTCAACCCCCCCCTACATTGATGTCTTCGATTATACAACTCTATACCCATATATTTATTTTAATAAAAATCCATAAGTTGTCAAGGGGTTAAGTTAAGATCAAGTTAAAAGTTAAATGAGACTTAGGCTTATGGAATTCACCGGTAGGTGAGTGCTCATAAGTCTGTAGTCGAATTTGACCCCCGCACCAATAAGGTGAATATTATGGATTTCGATATTAGGATTTTAACTATTTCGGTCTGTTCGTAAAAAAGGGTGTGCCTTCTTCAGTCAGTGAAAAATAGATAGGGTTCTTTTTGTCTGCTGCTCCATATCTTGAAATGATATAGTCAACATATTCCATAGTTTCGGGTATTGACGGCACACGATTCAATTTTTTGACTTTTCCTGGGCCCGCATGATATGCAGCGAGTGTTAACTCAATGTCGCCATCAAATATATCAAAAAGATCACGCAGATATTTTACACCACCCATGATATTATCACGCGGATTATATGGATCTTTAACCCCGAGATTTTCAGCAGTTGCAGGCATTAATTGCATAAGACCAATGGCACCACTTCTCGAAACTGCATTAGGGTTGAACCGAGATTCCTTTTCAATGACGAGTTTAACCAATTCTTGATCAACACCATAGTGCTGGCAGTAGTGCTTGATAATATGGTTGTATGTAGTACACTCAGTAACCGTGTTGCTTGTGCCATTACTCTCCACCTGTGGAATATTCGTAATGAGAACATTACCGGTTTCTGTATGCGAAATCATCTGTCCGAAAATGAGGATAAAAATCATATTATATGATACACACGATTATAATCTTGTCAAGATATGAAAAATAAAGGTTCGTATTCATGATTCGTATTCGTATTTTTTTTGAAATTTGGCATTAAGCATTTGGATTTCATCCACGCCCATCTCAGATGAACGGGATTCATTTGTCATTTATCATTTGACATTTGGAATTTTCAAACATATTACTTCATAAACCTCAACAGGTCTACTAATATTCTTCAGATTGACCGGTGGTAACTCTTTTACATTAATAAGACCTTTGGTTGATTCATAGGTTGACCGACTGATCAGTATCTGGCCTGGCTCTGCTGCATTTTCGAGTCTTGAAGCCAGATTCACTGCTGTCGAAACAACTGTATATTCCATTCTATTTATATTTCCTACATTACCGGCAATCACCTCACCAGTATGGATACCTATTCCGATCTCGAATGATTCAACCTCAGGAATTTTCATCTTTTTACACCACTCTTCTTTTAATCGGCACACTCTCTGTTTCATATCCAGAGCTGCTTTTATAGCCCTCAGCGGGTCATCAGAATGTGCCACAGGAGCGCCAAATATCGCCATAACACAGTCACCAATATACTTATCGAGTGTCCCTTCATTAACAAATACTGCCTCAGTCATGCTGCTCAAAAAATCATTAAGAACTTCAACTGAGACAAGTGTATCAATCTTCTCAGTCAGTGATGTATAGCCGCGAATATCACAGAAAAGAATCGTTGCTATACAATGCTCCCCACCAAGCGTCAATGCTTCTTCCTGAACCATTATTTTTTCTACTACGGCTGGTGAAAAGAAACGCTGCAGGCGTGCCTTTATTTTTTCCTCCTCTTTTATCTTCTCATACAGTTGAGCATTTTCAATAGCAATGGCAGCCTGGTTTGCAAATGATCTCATAAACTCAATATCCCCTTCATAAAATTTCTTCTGTGTTACTGAATTATCAAGATAAATCGCTCCTATATTACCTTTATCTTTAGAGATAAGGAGCGCGCAAATAACCGCACCGATTGCATAACTTATTACACTTTCCTGGGGTCCACAGAATGCGTAATCAATGCGTACACATTAAGCAAAACAAGGTGTGGGGGTCAAATTCGACTACAGACTTATGAGCGCTCACCTATTGGTGAGTTCC
>JAUWLY010000095.1 GCA_030613445.1 Candidatus Stahliibacteriota bacterium
AACCGAATCAATATACATAATATATCCCCGCGCCATCACCGCATACTTTAAATAACCCGCCGACTCAGTCCGCACACCAACCGTCAAAACCCCACCACTGACTGACCCACGCACAAAACACTCACCAGGCGTGTAAAAAACTACATTGAAAGCAATATCCGGAACGATGCTGACACTTACCGAATCTACACCAACACAAATGGTGTCCGGGCTAACGTCAACACTACTATAGGACAACGGTATACTATCCCAGAGGCTAAGGGTCGGGTCACCTAAAAGGCATATCGAGAACTGGTACAGACGATACCAATTATCCCATTGAGCTTGAGATATATACGGTATTTTTGATTTGGCTAAGGACGTGGCTAAAGGACATACAAAAAGCGAGTCAATTAGTACCGTCGTGTATTCTTCATGAAGATAAGCTTCACTGAAACTCGTTGGTCCAATATAGGCGATACCACCACCGTGGGGATTGAGTAGCCAATGCTTACTCACACAATCTGCCTGAAATGTATTGGTGTAGCAGGTTATCACAAACATTATGGCAGGGTAATCTGTATTAGTAAGTGAGTCAAAAAAGTAATTGGTGGCGTTCTCTCGTGGACTGTTCTTGACCCTTATATTATTTATATCACCATGGCCCAAACCAAATATTAAACCAAATCCTGAATGGATCGAATCCTTCAACTCGGCGCGTGGTTTTTCATTGAGAAAAGATTTTGTGAAATAAGACGGTAAGTGATTAGCCAACCTGAGTGCCATCTGATATGCATCATTGGCGACATCGAAATCTGACGTGAAGAAAAGCGCTTTTGTTTGGTAATCAGTACTGTTTGGAAAAAGGTATGTGTTAATTTTGTCGATATAATCACAGATCTGGAAATTGTCTCTTGTCGGTAAACGACCAACAAAGACATCCGGGTAAAAATCCAAAGTATCTTCAACCTCACCGTATTTCTCGTCGCCATCAAAGTTCCAATCTCCATCAAGATCAGAATAGTAATGGTCAGTTACAATATGCACAGGCCACTGACTGTATAGTGGAGCGGCCCATACCCAGCGTGTAGGGATATCTAGAACGTCTCCTCCCAAAAGGACATAGAAAACACCCCAGTTTGCCACTGCATCGACAATGAATTTTCTAATTCTTTCCGCATCATCAACACCAGTATAATGCTGGCGTACCCAGGTAACTGTTCTAACTGCAGTATTATACCCCAGGATTTTTTTGAAATGAGCCAAATCACTATATCCATCAAATTGGCTATTCGTTGTGATAACGAGCAGATCTACGGGTGCACCGAGTAATGAAGGTAAATCAGTGGGTGATAAATCGCCAGGATTGTCTTCAATATAATACACTGGTCTTTTGTCCAAATCATCAAGTGAACCACGGTTGACAATAATCCGTGACAAAAAACCTTCTGTTTCTCCTTGAGCTAATCTGGTTTGCCGCATTGGTGAAACACCTGGTTCACAGTCTTCTAATTGGAATGCTAGAACCAGCTTCTTCAGTTTATGGAGTTTTCTTGATTTTGGGAAATACCGAAATGGAACTATCCCGATTTGACCGAGCTGATAGCCCCGGGCATTCCCAGAATGTACGCTGATGACGACTCCTTGCGGAAAAGGGTTGTCAGAATCATATATCATTGAGTTTGGATCTACAAACTCGCGTCCATCAAAAATCGCTATTTCCTGTTGTTTTGGATATATGTAGAAATCTCCAGGGATCCTTTCCCATTCCACTTCTATGATCTCCACATCTTTGATTTTCTTATTTTGAGGTAGAAGATAAGTAAATGCCACGGCGGGTAATTCTGGCGCTCCCGGCGGGAAAGGTGCAAACGCATCTGACATACTCAAGCGTTCGAAACCATCTATTATCTCAATGGTGTAGTTTAGTTGTTCGATTGGTATCTCGTATACAGTCCGCGCATAGCCAATATTAGCGATAAATATTGAAATCACAAAGGTATAGAATATAACCATTCTCATAGCTAAATATATTTTAGTAAATTTGAATAAAATGTCAACCCCGTTAGACAGTAAGCTCCAAATCCCAAGAACCAAGGAACCAAAAAAGATGAGTAATAAAGTTACTAGGTCATTGAGGAACTTCTCGATGCGTCCCCCTTCTGTGGGACTTACTCGAAGAGTAAAGAGTTACTGTTCGAGCGAAGTCGAGAACCAAGCTTACCATTTTGCACGCTTTCCCTTTTTATAGAAGAGGGGTCATCCGGTGAAATAATCCTGATTGAAACTTGATAAATCCATTACTGTATTCGCTACTGAACTTTCAGCCTTATTATCGTCAAAAATATCGTAGCTAACGGCGCCATGGTAATAATGTCATCAAGCAATAAAGCAGGCAGTTACTCTAAGTTTCCGGGGCGATCATAATCAATTAACAATATAGAATTTTTACCTGAAGAATCAGAGTACTTGATAAAACGTTTTGGATAGAATTGTTCAATCCAGAAATAGAAACGCCATTTTATAAATAGTATTTTTGGAACCATCTCGACCTTCCAGCATACGATATCGCCGAGTGGAGAATTTATAACCTCCTCACCCAGAACATTGATTTCAGCATTTATAACCATGAGTTCTGGGACATGAAACTTAATTTCGCGTTTTGCCCCATTAGTGTATTCAAAACCACGCAAGGCGTATTCGATTGCATGACGGTCATAGATTGGTTTATCCAGCTTGTATGAAAATCTACGCCCTTTGAAGAAAACATTGAACTTTTGCTCTCTCTTTATCTCAAGTTCAATTTTGTCGCCAACTATTTTCTTAACATATATCGTACTCATATCCAAGGTGTCAAAAATAAGTTCAAGTATCCGATCTTCCCAAGTGTAAACAACATGGTAACCTGAAGAATCTTTCTGTACATCGACATCCATAGTCCCGACTTTTCCTTTATCATTGGTCTCGTATATGAAGCTCTCTTGAGCGGGTAATAGCTGGAGGATAAGCAGGACGGTAATCATCTCGTGTACTCCACTTTGAATCTCTTGGGTAAGATTTTTGCCACAATACCCTTTTTTCCGCACGAAGGACTCCTGCTTTTCAAAATCAGTTTCTTCACTTTAAATTTTTTTGCGATCTTAACAAATTCTTTAGCGCCACGATTGAAACAGCTGGTGACATCCAAATCATTTTCATTGATCACCCGGTCGCCAACGATTCTGTTTCTCGGTCTTGGTGTAGTCAGACCCCCCAATTGTTCGGGACACGCAAAGATGATATGTTTGTTTCGAACCATCGCGATCACTTGTTTATTATAGGCGTTTTTGCCGTCGTATCGGCAATTAATCCCCAACAAACAGGCACTGACCAAGATACTTTCTTCTACATTATTATTAGCTTGTTTCATTACTGGAGAGTTTATCTACAATATCAAGCAGTTCCAGAATATCATCTATTTCATAATCAGCACCGGAATTTTCAGTATCAAAACGATCACCATAGCGTACAAAAACAGTTTTCATACCCAGTGATTTTGCACAAACAATGTCACGCTCTGCCCAATCACCGACCATTATTGTTTCATGACGGCTCACCTTGAGAGTTTCCAACGCTCTCAGAAAGGGTTCGGTTTCAGGTTTACGTTTTTTAGTATCATCGTATGTTATCACTACTTCAAAAAAGTGTTGGAGATTCAACTGACACAACCTCAACCAAGCCTGTAACCTTGGTGCGTCACTAACAACTCCGAGCTGCAACCCCCGTTTAACTAATTCCATAAGGGCATGCTGAACATGGGGGTATAAAACCAATGCTGCTTCACGAGCCCGGCGATAACCAACAATCCCAGCGGCATGGATGCGGTAGTCAATCTGACCGAATTCTTTGGTTAAAAACTTGTCGAAAACTTTTTGGTCCTCGATACCTTCTTCATCGTAAATCTCGTATATTTTCCTTTCTGCCGCATCCTTTGGCATTTTCAACCCGGTATCAATCATGGCGAGTATCGCAGCTTGAATTGCGGCATGTTTCATTGCGATGAAATCAACGAGCGTATTGTCAAGGTCAAAAATTACTGCCTTAATCACAGATGTTGCCTCAATATCCTTGCTGCTTTCTCAGGTGAGAAACTGTTGATATAAAAACCTGTGCCGAGTTCGAATCCAGTACTTCGGTAGATACGAGGAGTTATCTCAATGTGCCAGTGATAGTCTGACTCGATCGTCTTCCAGTAGTTGGCTTTAGGCAGAAGGTTAGGACTATCATTAAGAATAAAATTGTAAGGATGTTCACCGAGTACTCTGTACATGAGTTTCAATATTTTTTTAAAAACAGAAGCGAGATCTTTTAGCTCTAATTGATCGATCAACTTATAAGTGAATGCATGATGCTTAGGCAAAATCAATATCTCAAAGGGAAATCTCGAGGCATAGGGTGCCAAAACAACAAACCGTTCGCTCTGGAAAATAAGACGATCAGCCATTTCAATTTCCTGCTGGATGATATCACAAAACAAACATCGTTCCTTATACCCAAAGTACTCACACGCTCCACTGAGTTTTTGTTTAATCCGAATCGGCGTAGCTGGCAGGGCGATGAGATCAGAATGCTGATGTCTTAGCGTTGACGCACCTGCAAGCCGACCGTGATTCTTGAAAATCAGTATGTAGCGGAGCCTCTTGTCACGATGTAGATCTTCAATTCTAATACGGTAGGTGTTTAAAACAAGTTCTATTTGGTTTAAGGAAAGCTCAAAGAAATGCTCTGTGTGCTGTGGTGTTTCGACAATAACTTCATTAGCGCCCACTCCACTAACCATATCATAAACCCCAACACCGATTTTTGTTAACTCACCCTCGACTTTTAGGATCGGTTTGATATTGGGGATGACCCGCACTTTCCAACCCGGGCTATTTGGCGGTGAATCAGTCCTTACTGCATATATCTCATTAGGTGTACGATTCTCATGTCCTTCGCAAAGCGGGCAATCACCTTCTGGTATTTTTCCATCAGCATCCATTTTTGGTAACTTATCATTTTCAGTATCGATTATCACCCAAGTATCCGTGACAATGTCTCTTCTAACCTCAGACACTTAACCTCCTTCTAAATGAAAATCCCGGGTTCCAAGGATCAAGAACTAAATTATGATAGTGTTTTAGAGGATCTGTTAGCAAGTGTTTTTATTCAACAGTAACGCTTTTTGCAAGGTTACGCGGTCTATCTACATCGCAACCTTTTAAAGTCGCTATATGGTAAGCGAGAAGTTGCAAAGGAATAACCGTTAACAAAGGTGTTAGAATATCTATAGTTTTGGGTATCGGAATACAGTATTTAACTTTAGACTCGATTTCTTTATCACCTTCAGTTGTAATAGCAATTACTACACCTTTCCTTGACTTAACTTCCTCTATATTTGATAGAACCTTTTCAAAAACGCAATCCCTGATAGCGATAAAAACAACGGGCATATCTTCATCAATTAGCGCAATCGGCCCGTGTTTCATCTCAGCGGCCGGATAACCCTCGGCGTGGATATACGATATCTCCTTTAATTTAAGGGCTCCTTCTAGTGCAACAGGGAAATTGTAACCTCTTCCAAGAAAAAGAAAGTTCTTCTTCTTATAGAAATCTTGAGCGATATCCTTGATTCTCTTGTCAAGCTCTAGTATCTGCCCTACCTGATCAGGAATTTTCTCTATTGCTTTAATAATCCCTCTGCCTTTATCAACTGATATTGTTCTCATCCTCCCCATAAGCAGAGAAATGAGGGATAACACCATTATCTGGGAAGTAAATGCCTTTGTAGAAGCAACACCTATCTCTGGACCTGCATGGATATAAACGCCTCCATCTGTCGCTCTTGCTATTGTGCTGCCGACAACATTACAGATTCCGAGTGCCGTTGCGCCTCTTCTTTTTCCTTCTCTCAGTGCAGCAAGGGTATCAGTAGTCTCACCAGATTGACTAATTGCAAAAAGGATTGTTTTACTATCGACAACTGGGCTTCTATACCGAAATTCGGAAGCGTATTCCACCTCAACAGGGACCCTCGTCATTTCCTCAAGCATGTATTCCCCTATCAACCCAGCATGCCATGCCGTACCACAACCAGTAATTACAATATTCTCCACGCGCTCGAGTTGTTCATGATGTCTATCAAGACCATCTAAACGTGCTGTTCCATCGGTCATGTTCAATCTTCCCCTTATCGCATTCCTCAAGGTAACCGGTTGTTCAAATATCTCTTTGAGCATAAAAGAGGAAAATCCTTCCTTCTCTATCTGACCCAAGGTCCAGGAAATCTCCTCGATCTTTGGCGTTATCTCTTTCTCTTCAAGCGTTGTAATTGTGAATCCTGTATCTGTAATTGATGCGAGCTCTCCATCTTCCAGATAAACAACCTGTCTGGTATGTGGTACAATCGGTGCTGCATCAGAAGCCACGAAAAATTCGTCCCCCCCATCTCCCAAAACAAGAGGACTCCCATTGCGCGCACATACAATCTCCCTTGGATGGTCAAGCGAGATAACTGCTAAGCCGTATGTGCCATCAACCTCGGAAAGTGCAATCCTTACTGCTTTCAAGAGGTTGCCTTCATAATTCTCTTCAATCAAGTGAGCAATGACCTCAGTATCTGTCTCGGTCCTCAATTTGTGTCCTTTCTGCTTCAAATATTCCCGTAATGCATTACAATTTTCGATAATTCCGTTATGGACAACGGCAATTCGTCCTTTGCAATCAGTATGAGGATGAGCATTTTTATCGGTTGGTTCACCGTGAGTGGCCCATCTGGTATGAGCAATACCTATCTTTGAACGAATCTGCTGGTCTTTCATCAAATCTTCAAGTCGTGAGACCCGACCAGCTACTTTTTGAACAATCAACCCTGTATCTGAATATACGGCAATACCTGCCGAGTCATAGCCTCGGTATTCAAGTCTCTTTAGTCCTTCAATCAGGATTGGCACAACTGGTTTTTTCCCAATATATCCTACTATCCCGCACATCACAACATTATAGCACGACACCAGTAAATGTCAATATTTACGAACATTTTACATTTCAGGTACTGACCTACTCTGCAAGGATTGGAGCTGGTAGAGTTTATAGTAAACACCCTTTTTGTTTATCAATGCATCGTGAGCACCAACCTCCACTATCTCACCACCTTGGACAACGTATATGCGATCCACATCTTTAATAGTGCTCAAGCGATGGGCAATAATAATCGCTGTCTTACCTGTTATCAACTTGTCTAAGCCATCTTTAATCAACATCTCTGTTTCAGCATCGATGTTTGCTGTTGCTTCATCGAGTACAAGTATTCTGGGCTCAGAAGCGAGTGCACGAGCGAAAGACAAAAGCTGTCGTTCTCCAGTCGAAAAAGTAACCCCTCGTTCCGCAACAGCTTCATCGTACTTCTTCGGAAACCGATCGATAAATTTATCAGCGTTTATGAATGCGGCGATCTCTTTCACCTTTTCATCGCTCAATGAAAAGTTCAAACGGATATTAGACTTAATATCACCGGCAAACAGGAAGATGTCTTGTGGTACAACACCAATTTGAGAACGAAGCGCAGGTATTCGTATGTCTTTAACATCAATTCCATCGATTAAAATCGTACCTTTTTGGATATCATAAAGTCTCGATATTAAACTTATAATTGATGTTTTACCAGAACCAGTTGGTCCAACAAATGCGATATGCTCACCCGGGCTTATTTTGAATGAGACGTTCTTGAGAACCCAGTCTTTGTCGTATTTGAACCAAACATGTTTGAACTCAATGGCACCTTGTATTTGTTTAATGACCCGAGCTTTCTGGCTGGCCACAACCCCAAGGTTTTCGTCGAGAAGGAGAAAAATCCTCTCGCTTGACGCCATGGCAGACTGCAATAGTGTATATGATTCGGTAAGTTCCCGGATTGGTCTAAAGAACATTTCGACATAAGTTATAAAGGCTACAAGTACACCTAATGATACTTTGCCGGTTATTACCTGACCACCACCGTAGTAGAGGACTAATCCAATGCCGATCGAACTAATTATTTCAATCAGCGGCCTGAAAAAGGACATGAGCATTACATGTTTGAGATTAGCGGTCAGGTACTCTTTATTTACCTCATCAAAGCTTGTCAGGTTGTCTCTCTCTTTTGTGAAAATTCTGATCACCCGGATACCAGAGAGATTCTCTTGAAACCGTGCATTCAATTTGGCGAGTCTGGCGCGGACTAAACGGTAGATTGAACGTGCCCGAACGCGAAAATAGAATGTGGCGACTAAAAGAATAGGAATAACGATAAAAGAAACCAAAGCGAGCCGCATATTTATCATCATCATCATAACGATGACACCGATCAAGAAGAGAACATCTTTGGTTAGTCTGGCAAAAACCTGGGTAAATGCTTCATTGATCGCTTCAACATCATTCGTTGCTCTGGTTACAAGTCGACCAACTGGATTGCGGTCGAAAAAAGCGAGGTGTAAAGACTGGAGCTTTGCAAAAACCTTAGATCTGATGGCGTGCATGAATAACTGACCAGCATATTGCGAAAGGTAAATCTGAACATAATTGGCAATCGCTCCGAAGAATATGATCCCGAGAAAAATGAGAACAATTCTCAAAATCCCGCTTATGTCCTTGGACCGAAGCAAGATCGCATCTGATGTCTTTAGTAGTTTTAGTGTTGAGTACTCGATGAGCACAAGATTGTCATATTCTTCGAACAATTCGCTTCTTTCTGCAACCATATTCAGTATTCGATCATCGACCTGCCTCTTATCAAAATAGTAGTATCGTTCTGAAGACAACTTATTTTCTTTTTCCCAGTTACGGAGTAATGTTATATCCATCTCCTCTAATTGTGTTTGCGTTATAAAAAAGGTGTTTTCCGTTATCTCAACGATATCTTCTTCAGTACTTGTAACATAAACCTTACGCCCGTTCTTAATTATGTAGTCATCAATAGCGATTTTGACTATATAAGGATAGAGAACCTCAACCCCAGCGGCGATGACCAAGAATCCTGAAGCAATAATGAGATACTTTAGATACGGTTTCATAATACCAAAAAGCCGCTTTATGATATTAAAGTCAAAGACCTTACCGATATCTTGCTCTTCTTGATGGTCGCCGTACATTATGTGCTTTCCAACTTCATCTCAATCTGTTGTATTCTGAAAATATCGC
>JAUWLY010000084.1 GCA_030613445.1 Candidatus Stahliibacteriota bacterium
CATTCTCAAGTTCCGAGGAAATACGGTTTTGTTCTAAGCGATTGGAAGTTTGTAAGACAGCTGCCTGAGTTTGACCTCCTGATCGCGGTTGATTCAGCAACGATATCGAGAATATTCTCTGACGCTGATCTCAGTATACCGGGGATTTTGGATTCCAAATTCATTATCAATATCGACCACCACAAAAGCAATAGTGTATTTGGTTCGCTGAATATAGTAAGAGAAAAGGTTTCATCAGCTTGTGAGATCATTTACACGATATTTAGGGATCTCGATATCAAGATAGGGAGGTCGCTAGCTGAGATATTCTATTGTGGTATCTACAGCGAAACAGGAGGTTTTGTTTATCCCAATACGACTCACGAATCTCTGACCATAGCTTCAGAACTGGTCAGTTTGGGCGTAGAACCAGGGCCAATATCTAAGAAACTCAATGCCAAGACATTGAGCGGTACGTTGCTATTGAGTGAAGTTCTGAAAACCATAGTCATCGAAGATTCGGTTGGCGCGATGCATCTCACACAGAATATGCTAAAAAGATGTAATGCAAAGATGGTCGACTCAGAGCATTTTGTATCTTTCCTCCAAGCAATTCGCAATGTCCGTGTTTCACTGTTTTTGCGTGAGGAGAATGAAGGAACGCGCATTAGCTTACGGAGCGACGGCATAATTGATGTTGATAAGCTGGCGGCGCGTTTTGGGGGAGGAGGGCATCGTCTTGCTGCTGGGGTCAGGGTCAAGATGTCGATCAAAGAGGCAAAGATAGAACTATTGCGGGCTGTACGTCAAGATTTCAGAAAGCTACGTCGTAACAATTAGCAAATGGGTGATGTTGTTATTCCTAGGTGAGCAGTAAGCAGTGGCTGCGGGGATTCGACTGATTGATAAACCAGTAGGTTTCACTTCATTTCAGATCGTCAATATTTTCAAACGACACTACAGGAAAGTTGGTCATGCCGGGACGCTTGATCCATTTGCCAGTGGTTTACTCATTGTTCTAATAGGTAGTGCAACAAAGGACTTTTTGTCCTATCAGAAATGCAATAAGGAGTATACTGGTGAAATGGTGCTTGGTATGGTGACTGATAGCTATGACATAGCAGGGCACATACTTAAAGAGCGGTGGAACGGCAATAAGGAAGGCTACACACTCGATGATCTGAACCAGATAGCATCTAGTTTTGCTGGTGAGATCGAACAGGTGCCGCCCAGATTTTCTGCGATCAAACAGGACGGTGTTAAGTTGTATAAATTAAGCCGGCAGGGAGTAGTGGTTCAACCGAAGAAACGCAAGGTCATGATAGCCAGTTTTACGATTACTGCTGTAGAGTATCCGATAATCCATTTTCATACACTTGTTGGGACTGGGGTGTATGTAAGGTCGCTGGTTTTCGAATACGGTAACCGGTTAGGTTGTGGAGCTACGGTTCTTTCATTGCGAAGAACAAAGATAGGTGAGTACAGTGTCAAGACCGCACAAAAGATAGGTGAAATCTAAAGTTGTGAGAATACTCCTTGACAAAAAGGATTTGATTACTAATGGCTCAGTATGTGCAATCGGTAGTTTTGATGGTGTCCATCGAGGACACCAAGGAATTGTCGAGCGGTTGAGGAGAATTGCCAGAACTGATAATCGGGTTGGCATTATAACGTTTCTTCCTTTACCTTTTTTTGTTCTTACCTCATCGCCTATTTTTTACCTTACTGTGAAGGCTGAAAAGGAACGGTTATTCAGAGCATTAGGCATTGATTATATATATTATTTCAGGTTTACCAAACGCTTTGCGCAGCATTCTGCGAGCGATTATGTCGACCTGGTCGCACATCGGATGAATCCTTCAACTGTGGTAATTGGTGATAATTTTCATTTTGGGCACAACAGGGAAGGATCGGCCGCGTTGCTAAAACGATTAGCAAAGGACAAGTTCGCGGTTGACATCATGCCGCGGATAAAAGATGAGGGAACGATTTCAAGTACCAGAATCAGGGAGCTCCTTCTTCTCGGGCATGTGAAAGCGGCAAATAGGTTATTGGGTAGACCATACGCGTTCACTGGTAGGGTTGTTCGAGGAAAAGGGAAAAGCACTAAGCTAGGTTTTCCTACTATTAACATCAAGGTTTCTAAAGAGAAATTACTGCCATTGGATGGTGTTTACAAGGTGCAGGTTGTCTTAAAGCACCAAGATTATCCGGGCGCCATGTTTTGCCGCGATGGTCTGCTTGAAGTTCACATCATAGGTTTTTCAGGTGACCTATACCGTAAGAACGTGTCGGTACGAATCTACGAGCGTATCAGGGAAATTGAAAGCTTTTCTGATGATAAGGCGCTGAGTGCTGCGATTGCTCATGACCTTGAGGTAATAAGGGGACAGGCTACTTTTTCTGATTGATGACTATCTGATTTGAGATAAATTTCCCCATTACATCTAAATAGGATTCTTCGTCGCTGCGTGAAACAGGTGATTTTCAGAAAAAGTAGCCTGTCCCCTTTTATCATTTTCTTGACTTTGATTTAATCTTCGATAGTATTAGCCATGGCAGGGATTGAGATTCTGCGTTCTGAGGTCAGGAACAAGATTGCTGCAGGTGAAGTAATCGCCCGCCCACATTCCGTAGTCAAAGAACTTATCGAGAATTCCATAGATGCTCGTGCACGACGTATTGATATCGTACTCAGCGATGGTGGTAAGCAGGATATTCTAGTAAATGATGATGGCTGCGGTATGAGTCGCGCTGATGCGATACTTGCAATAGAAAGGTATGCAACAAGTAAATTAAAGACCGTTGCGGACATTGAACACATCACCACCTATGGATTCCGGGGTGAAGCCCTGGCAAGTATCGCTCAGATATCACAATTTGAGCTGGAGACATCAGACCGTACTGGGGGTACTGAAATCGTTGTGAGTGGAGGTGAGTTAAAGGATATCATTGACTCACACCGTCCCCAGGGTACGAGAGTGAAAGTATCCAATATATTCTTCAACCTGCCGGCTCGGCTGAAGTTTCTGAAATCGAGTCAGTGGGAGAAGCGTCTCATCTTGGATGTCGTAAAGAATTATGCACTTATTAACCCTTTGATATATTTTGGCCTGGAGGAATCGGATCGTAAACTGCTGGACTTTATTGCCACGGATTCCCTCAAAAAGCGCGTCAAGATGTTCTTTCCTAACCGGGTTGTTGAAGCTCTAGTACATCTTGACATCAAGGTAGGTGCCGTACGGTTCATTGGCTTCTTGACCCGCCCTGATTTTTTTGATCGTCATCACATGAACTACCTCTATGTAAATGCGCGACCGGTGAGATATGCAAGGCTTTACCGGACCATTGTTAATGCCTATCAGAATCCAAAAAACCTACCAGGTTTTCTATTGAACATTGAGGTTGCGCCCAGCATGGTCGATGTCAATATACATCCAACTAAGCAGGAAGTTAGGTTCAAAGATGAACGCTATGTTCTTGACTTGCTTAGCCAAGCAATAAAAACCAAAGTGTTCACAACGGTTGTAAAGGCTGATTTTCGAACTTCAGCATCTGTATCAACCACGCCTGGTGAGATGAGGGTCGATAGAAAATTTGTTCAGGAGACAGTTTTGCCTTATTCGCCAGAGCGCATCGCTGAACCGCTGAGCGTCCAAGGATCGAATGAATTTTGGCAGCTGCACGATACCTATATTTTATCCCAAACGAAATCAGGCTTGATCATTGTAGACCAGCATGTTGCACATGAACGCGTGATCTATGAATCAATAACTAAAGGTAAAGGTGGTTCGCAACGGCTATTATTTCCGATTACCCTTGAGCTTATGCCTGAAGAGTATCGCGCATACCAAAAAACTAAGTTGTTACTAAAGGAGCTCGGTATTGAATTCAAGGAATTCTCCGCGCACACGATTGTGATTGACAGTCTACCGACTGATGCCCGTGTGAACCGGGAAGATCTGGTTGATTTGTTCAAGGAACTTGATGCTTTGGGTAATTTGATAGAGCAGCGCAATGAGGTTGCCAAGGTAGTGGCTTGTAAAAGCGCCATAAAAGCTGGGCAGTCGTTGTCGGTTAGCGAGATGCGTAGCCTGATCGATCGCTTGTTCGCCTGTGAAAACCCATATACTTGTCCACACGGCAGGCCGATAGTTATAAGGTTCTCGCTCGACGAACTCGCAACACGTTTCGGACGGTAGAGAGTCGTCTAGACATTGACAATAATACTTATTTCATTATAATTTTTTATGCGGCGCTTTATTATCGAGGGAGGAAGGAAACTATTTGGTAGAGTTAGTATTTCTGGCGCTAAAAATTCGGCGCTGCCGATAATTGCTGCATCACTTCTTACCGCAAAGAGAGTTGTTTTGGATAATATCCCTGATCTGGTTGATGTCAGAACGATGATTGAACTCATTGAGTATCTGGGAGCAAAAGTCGAGTTTGCACGCCATACCATCAAGATCCACACTCCCAAACTCAAGCGAATCGACGCACCCTATGATATCGTAAGGAAAATGCGTGCGTCTTACTATGTACTCGGTGCATTGTTAGCACGGGTAAGGAGAGCCAAAGTCTCTTTGCCAGGGGGATGTGCGATTGGTCCGCGGCCAATTAATTTACATATAAAAGGACTGAGGGCTTTAGGTGTAGATATCGATATTGAGGATGGTTTTATTAATGCCCAGACGCCCAGGTTAGTTGGGCACGAGGTCAATCTTCAGGGCCCAAAAGGGAGTTCAGTCGGCGCGACTATTAACGTAATGATCGCAGCAAGCAGAGCGCTAGGTAAGACAGTGATAAGTTCTGCTGCTTGTGAACCTGAAGTAGTCGATGTGGCGGATTTCCTCAATGCCATGGGGTTTGATATATCGGGACAGGGTACACATACGATTATTATCAAGGGGCAAGCCTCAACTCGGGCTGTAGAATATACAATCATACCCGATCGTATTGAAGCGGGGACCTTTGCAGTTGCGGCAGCATTGACAAGGGGTCGGATAACCATAGAGAACTGCTGCCCTGATCATCTGATTAGTATTCTCGACAAAATTGAAGAAGCCGGCGGTAAAGTGACGAAGGGAGATAGAACTGTGGAGGTAGTGGGTTGTGGACGAAAACAGGCGATTAACATCTATGTTGCACCATACCCTGGTTTTCCTACTGATATGCAGGCACAGTTCATGGCATTGCTTTCGATAACCGCCGGTACCAGCACAATAAGAGAGACTATTTTCGAAAACCGTTTTATGCAGGCAGTGGAATTGATGCGTATGGGTGCAGATATCACGATTAAAGGAGATACCGCAGTCGTGAATGGTGTTAAAAAACTATCTGGTGCTTATCTCATGGCTTCGGATTTAAGGGCTTCGGCATCTTTGGTGCTTGCTGGATTAGTGGCTCAAGGGAAAACAGTAGTGCGTAGAATTTATCATTTAGATCGTGGCTATGAGAAGTTTGAGATTAAGCTACGCGGCCTGGGTGCGCGTATAAAAAGGCAGCGTGAATGAAAAGCGTGAAGCGTATTGTTAAAATTGGCGCGGTAGAACTTGGTGGAAACAATCCAGTAGCGGTTCAGTCGATGACCAAGACCAAAACCCGTAATGTTAAGGCAACCGTGAATCAGATAAAACGCCTTGAAAGGGCTGGTTGTGAGTTGGTTAGGCTGGCAGTCGTCGACAGGAAAGATGGCGCAGTTTTGAACCGGATAAAAAAATCAGTAGGCATTCCGATAATTGCTGATATCCATTTTGATTATCGTTTGGCCATGCAAGCGATCGATGCCGGGGTTGATAAAATAAGGATTAACCCGGGTAATATCGGTGGATCATGGAAAGTGACTGAGGTCATCAAGAAGGCAAAAGATACGAATACGCCTATTCGGGTAGGCGTTAATTCTGGTTCATTACCGAGCAAGATTTTGAGAAAACACAAGCACCCTACGCCTGAAGCGATCGTGGATACAGTTGATGATGCGCTTGCTATTTTTCGAAAAAACCGCTTCAGGGATATTGTCATATCCGCAAAAGGAGCGGATGTCAAAACTACTATTACGGTCTATGAAGAGCTCAATAAAAAATTTGGCTACCCGCTTCACCTTGGTATCACTGAGGCGGGGTTACCATTTCGAGGGGGGATAAGGAGCGCGGTTGGTCTTGGCATTCTTTTGAATCAGGGGATTGGAGATACAATCCGTGTTTCTTTAAGCGCGGATCCCGTTATGGAAATCGTCGCCGCATATGAAATACTTGATTCGCTTGGTTTGCGCCGACACAATCCAGTTTTGATAAGTTGTCCGACATGCGGACGTTGTGATGTCAAACTTGCCAGTATGGCACGCGCTGTTGAGCAGCGTTTGAAGAAATACAAGAAATTCATGAAAATTGCTGTAATGGGGTGTGTTGTTAATGGCCCGGGTGAGGCTCGAGAGGCAGACTTTGGTATTGCCTGTGGAAAGAGAACCGGTTTAATATTTGCGAAGGGGAAAGAAATAAAACGTGTGAGAGAAGAAAGACTTATAGATGAATTGTTCGAGGTGATAGATGAGAACATTAATAATAGATAATTACTTACCTAATTCTCCTCAGATAGAGAAATTGTATGACGTGATAAGCAATGTGACAGTGCATACTGTTGAGGTGAAAGAGGCTTCGACAGTAAGCGCCGGCGAGAACTTCAAATATATTGATGTTTTGGTTCTCTCTGGTTCTCAACACAAACTGACAGAAAGCGGAGTATTTGAAGCCTACACAAATCTATCGGATATCGTAAGAGCGACAGAAAAACCAGTTTTAGGCATTTGTTTTGGACATCAATTACTCTGCATGGCCTACGGCGCGGACATAAAGGTATATGATAAAGCATTAGAAGGTTATTATATGGTGCATCGTGTTGTTAAAGATGAGGTATTTGAAGGTTTGGGAGAAAGGTTCGTAGTAACCCAATCGCATCTGGAATATATTGAAGAGGTGCCTTACGGTTTTATTAAACTCGCTGAATCACCTAACTGTCCGGTTGAGATCATTAAACACGATGTGCTGCCAAAATATGGTTTTCAGTGTCATCTTGAGAGATTTGATGATAAACACCCAGCCGGTATTGCATTACTTGAAAATTTCTTCAAAATTGCCTCATGGTACACATAATAATGGTCCAGTCGCAATAAAGGAGTGCAATGAAAAGAGAGATCGACAAATTGATGAGAAGAATGAGGATTAGTGCGATTTATGCAGAGGGGAAGCCCAGTAGCTCGCCGACTATGTACTATCTTCTAAATAGTGTGAATTTCTATGGTCATTATGTCAAGAAACAACGTAAACAACCTCAGGTTATCCATTATCCAATAGAACGTGAGGTTGCCCGGGAGAGTGGATATAAATTGATTAGTTCAACACGGTATGGTTTAAGAAAGATATACGAAAAATACCCTGATCAAATAAAGGCAAAGGCGCATTTCATCAAGGCAATCCTTGATGATCTTAAGGTAAGAGGGGATGTTGCTTTTTACGGCGCAACTCAGATGGGGACCGCATACAATTACCTGAAACAGCTAGCCAGACTTGACAAACGGATTAAGATCTGCTATGAAGCCAGCAAAAGCCTGATCACAGTAGCACGTGAGACCAAAGATACTGAAGAGGTAAAGCGCATAAAGAGCATAGGAGTACGTGTCGTCCGAGCGTTCAACAATATGGTGAAAACTGTGCAGCAGATGAAGATTAAAAAGAATATCATAATGAAAGATAGAAAGAGAAAATTGTTAATCAGTGACTTAAGAGCAATGTTGAGGAAACACTTATTCAAAGGCAACTTAATCAATTCAGACGGGATGATCGTTGCTCAGGGCAGGGATGCTGGTGTTCCGCATAATTCAGGAAATGACCGTAGCGCAGTGAAGCTCGGTCAGACCATAGTATTTGATATTTTCCCCCGGGAAATAGGGGGTGGTTACTTTTTCGATTTCACACGGACAATATGCTTTGGTTATGCATCGAAAGAGATCAAGGAGGTTTATGCAATAGTGAAACATGCTCAAGACTATGTGATGGACATGCTCAAAGTTGGCAAGCGGAATATCGACATTGAGCGGTCATTATGCAAGTTTTTTGAGAAACGTGGTCATCCTACGCTTCTGAACTCACCCAAGACTCAGGTTGGTTACTGTCACACACTTGGACACGGAGTTGGACTTAATATCCACGAGAGCCCCTCGTTTGGTCTTGTGAAGACGAATAAAGACCGCATCAAACCAGGTTATGTATTTACAGTTGAACCAGGTTTGTACTATCCTGATAAAGGGTATGGTGTGCGACTTGAAGATGTTGTTTACGTGGATAGAAGGGGCAAGATAGTGAATTTAACAAAATGCGCCCGAAGGCTCGTTGCTGAAATTTGAAACAAACAAGCGGAATAATCAAAGATTTTGAAAATTTTCTGATTGCTGAGGGTGATGAACTGAGTACGATACAGACCTATGTATGCGATGTAACGCAGTTAGCGACCTTTTTAACGATGCAGCACAACAAAAAACTCGTCTCAGCCAGTATCGATGATTTACGTAAGTACGTACATGCTATCTATGATACTGGTTTGATGCCGGCTTCAATAAATCGAAAGATATCCAGTATTAGGTCCTTTTACCGATTTCTCATCTTTGCCAAAAAGATTGAAGCTAATCCGTCAACCGACCTGGAACTAATGAAGGTTGGTAGAAAGCTGCCAGTAATTTTGTCAATTGCTGAGATCACAAAGATCATTGAGGTAGCAAAAGAGAACACACCTTTGGTTTTACGCGACCGAGCATGCCTGGAGATTCTTTATGGCGCTGGTTTGAGGATATCTGAACTTCTCGGCGTGAGACTCGCAGACCTGGACTTGGTTAATCATTTGGTCAAGGTGGTCGGTAAAGGGAATAAACAGCGGATAGTGCCTTTTGGTAAGAAAGCGGCGAAGTCAATTGAGCATTACCTTGCTAATGGACGGCCTGGGCTTGTACGTGATCGAGTAGTACCTTTCCTTGTATTGAATGCCCGAGGGAAGAGGATGTCACGTATGGGGTTTCTGAAAATACTGCGCAAATACCGGATCAAGGCTGGAATAAACAAGCGGGTTACACCCCATATGTTCCGACATTCTTTTGCAACGCATCTTTTAGAGGCAGGAGCTGACCTGCGTGCAGTACAGGAACTTCTGGGACATGTTGATATTTCAACGACCCAAATCTACACGCACGTTGATCGGGAATACCTGAGAGAGATATACAGAGAACACCATCCACGAGCGTAGCAGACATCCAGTATCGGGGTAACGGTGCAATGGAGTAGAAGAAAAAGCGTAGTGAGTAATGAGTAGTGCGTAAAGCGAAATAATATTTACTTAAACAAAATAGACAACAATAACGATCATAACGATTTAAATAATCTAAACGCTCATAACGTCTTTGAGTGATTTAATGACTAGCATCTAGAATCTAATATCCAGCATCTAGCATCTAATATCTATTGTATCTAGCATCTAATATCTAGCATCTATCATCTAGTATCTATCTCTTGTGTCTTGACTTTTATCTGTTTCGATATATAATTTCGACAGTCGCGGGAGTAGCTCAGTGGTAGAGCGTCACCTTGCCAAGGTGAACGTCGCGAGTTCAAATCTCGTCTCCCGCTTTAAAAGCAGATTGTAGATACTTGGTTCTAGATATTAGTTAACGAATACTTAAAGGTCACACGTCACTAGGATCTAGCATCTTTTATCTAGCATCTGTTTTGTGGGCGGTATAGCCAAGTAGCTAAGGCGGCGGTC
>JAUWLY010000304.1 GCA_030613445.1 Candidatus Stahliibacteriota bacterium
ATCATTGAAAAAAAGAGGGTATTCTGATTTAATACCGGCGCAGAATCGTACGGTTGTGATCAATCCGACGCTTGGTGCTGAGAATAATCACCTCAATTCGGTAATGAAAAAACACAAAATGAAATTCGTCCATCTGTACGAACCAAAGACTGAATGGATAAACTACAAACCAAAATCTAAAATGCTCGTTCTCGACAAAATTTTTGGCGGTCGCATCGATATCCCCAAGATGTTCATCGGCAAGAATGCTATTCACTTACCAACGTTAAAGACTCATGTCTTCACAACAATCACCGGTGCTATGAAAAATGCGTTTGGTGGCCTGCTCAATGATAATCGGCACTGGACACACTCCCTTATCCATGAAACCCTTGTTGATCTTCTCCAAATTCAAAAAGAAATTCATCCTGGTATCTTCTGCTTAACTGACGGTACAATCGCCGGCAATGGAGCTGGACCACGGATCATGGAGCCGCAAATAAAGAACTATCTACTGGCGAGCGGCGATCCGGTCGCCATTGACGCCATTGCGGCAAAAATGATGGGGTTTGATCCTCTATCACTGAAATTCCTGTACCTGGCTCAGGAAAATGGTCTTGGTACTGCAAACCCTCAGGATATTTCAATAATAGGTGAAGATATAAGTAAGGTTGATTTCCATTTTAAATGCAAAGATACCTTTGCATCCCGCGGTCAAAAGGCGATATATTGGGGCAAGTTAAAACCACTGGAACACCTCCTTTTGCGATCACCGATAGCCCCTTGGTCATATATAGCATCAAGGGCATTCCATGACTTCTACTGGTATAATATTTTCGGCAAGCCGATTGTGCGAAAATTCTTGAATACATCATGGGGTAAGCTTTTTCAATCCTACAAATAACCGCACCGGTTCATCATGTTGACTTTCCTTAAGTTTCATATATAATTAAAGCATGAAACCAACCGGCGTTCATATCGTCGCGGAGTTCATTTATTGTTCAAAAAAAATACTCAACAACAAACATATTCTCATTCGTATCCTGAAACAAGGTCTTAAGCAAGTCGACATCGACTTGATAAGCATCAAAGGCTATCAGTTTAATCCTTTAGGTGTTACTATCGTCGCTGTGGTCGGCGAATCTCACGTCGCTATCCACACCTATCCAGAAGCACGCCACGTTTCATTGGATATCTTTACCTGTTCTCCTGATCACGAAAAGCCCCACAAATTGCTGAGTTTCTTAAAGAAAAGAATCAAACCAAAAATCGTGCGCGTCGTTGAGTTACAACGCGGCAATCCAATTGAAATAAAAGAAAAAGATTGGATAAGATCATTTACCTCAAGTGGTTTTGAAATAATATACCATATAAAAAAGAGACTCCTCAGTAAGAGATCCAGATATCAACAGATCGATATTATTGACAACGATGATTTTGGAAGGATTCTATTTCTGGATTGCGATATACAGATTGCAGAATATGACGCCCATATTTATAATGCATGTTTAGTCGATCCGATTGTCGAGAAACGTAAAAAGCTAAGAAAGGTTGCCATTCTGGGCGGCGGTGATGGCGGGGTTCTGAAGGAAATTCTGAAATACAAACCGAAAAAGGTATACCTGATCGACATAGACAGGGAAGTCATTAAGGCTTCGCAAAAATATCTACCGACGATCTGTGGTAATGCCTTCATACGAAAAAACGTTGAAATAATAATTGATGATGCCAATGTATTTCTAGATAACCACGCTGGTTTTGATGCCATTATTTATGACCTAACAATGCATCCCGAAGCACTTACAAAAGTAGACCGAGCTGTATTCCTGGATCAAATCTTCTCAAAAATCCATGATATTCTCGATAAAAACGGCATAATTAGCCTCCAGTGTTGTTCTGAGTTTGACAAAGTGACATCAGGTCTTTTAAAGAGCATACTGAAGAAATATTTCAAGAATATAAAATTCAGCAAAACATTCATCCCATCGTTCTGTGAATACTGGATCTTTGCTACCGGCACAGTACGAAAATAAATCACTGCATCAGTCCGTTCCTATTACTTACTATTCAGTACCCAGCAAATACTGTCCTTTCCGTTTCTCTCTTGCTCCGTTACGCCATTACCCCATTTCAATCAAGCATTGCAGAATTTCCAGCTCATCGGGGTCAAACCATATAAGTCTGCAGGATTGGCACTCGTCTATTTCCACATGATACACATAGCTGTAGAACTTGTGGACCATATCCTGCCCACATTTCGGACAGCGCCTCGGGTTGGATATACTGAGAAGAACACTGAGATGGGGGCGTTTCTTCTTCGCCTCAGCGCTCATCACATCGGCTAATCGCTGTACCCTCTCACTAAAGCCTTTTTCCCGCCGGACAAAAATCCTCGGCAATTTGTCTCCCTCAGCGAGCAATCCGTTGCAGAATGGACAGCACCACAGATACGAACCTTCATAATTCTGAATGATCAACCACTTACGACAATCAGGACATAGACGTTTCATCCTCCACGCCGGATCATTCCTTTGCTGAAAGAAATAACTCAATACCGGTACTTCCTCCGCCCGTAATAGCTCATCATGGTCAATCAGACGCAATCTGGTTCCCGGTCTCAACCACTCTAGCGACTGAAGTTGTAAAATAGTGTAAGGACCTCGCCACTCCTCCTTATTCTGGGCATGAAACCGAAGGGTAGGTTTTATGACTTCAACTTCAGTTTTTACGGTCTGGGCTTCTTTCACATGACGAATGATCTCGGTTAAGTCAGCGTGGGCAAGGTGGAGGATAACTTGAAGTCTCTTTAATAAAGGTGGATGGGTTGAAAAAAACGTGGCAAGAAAATCTTCTTGCTCATCAAACTTCCGGGATAAAGGACTGAGTATGAAAATCGCCGCGATATGTTCTCCCCCATAACCAGCACCGCGCCAGTGTGTTCCTATCTTGTATAAGGCACTTGCCAGACTCACTGGATTGCGGGTTAATCTAACTGCCGAGGCATCGGCTCGGTACTCCCTCTCCCGGGAAATAAACATATTCAACAACTGCCCTAAAATATTGGTGACAAAAAGAAGCAGTAATGCAGGAAAGGATACTAAGCCGACTGTCGCAACGTTTTGCGGAACCGCACCGGCTATTGCAGGTACTGGTTGCGACCCATGATTGCTCAGTGTTCTATTAAAATGAACGAGTGCTTCGCTATATAGACTAAAAAGAGAACACGTAATAGTCGTGTGCAGACAATCATTAGAGACGATGTGTGATATTTCATGCGCGATTACTGACTGCAGTTCTGCACGACTCAATCGTGACAGCAGACCTTCGGTGATACCAACTACCCGACGTCCGCTGAAATCAGCAAGTGCAAAAGCATTCATTGCGCCGGTCGGCAAAACATACCTCTCAACCTTGAAACCACCCGCTGCTGCCTCGATCTCATCAACGACGTTTTGAAAAACATGATGATACTTGTCACGTTTATCCGGGTACTTGGCACCCAGGAAACGCAACACTTTACTGACAACTCCCTTATTTGAATAATACCAGGGAATCCCCGCTGCCACTGCGGCGATAATCAAAACAACGAAAGTGTCAAAACCAAACAACTTGAATGAAGAACCAGCACGGTAGAGAGTTTGCCTGATGTCTATAAAGAATTTAATCAGCGACCACAATACAAAAACAGGGCAGAAATAAAGTAG
>JAUWLY010000186.1 GCA_030613445.1 Candidatus Stahliibacteriota bacterium
CCACTTTTCCACAAGCATCCAGTATCCAGCCACTGTTGTGCTTATTATATTCGAAATTATCATTTAGTCAATAATTCTGCGCTACTCCAATTACCTTTCTTATCGTGAATTTTAACACTTCCTTTCAGTATTTACGAAGCAACCATTTCTTATTCAAGATTCCAATGTCAAAATGCCTGCCCCGTGCAATTTTTGTTTATTTCGCCGGGGTCAAGCCGAAGGTATCGAATTTGTTGAGATGCACCGATCCCTTTCTTAGGTTTCTACAATGCGATTTATTGTGGAATTAAAAAAATAGTCTTTTTATGCCTTTTTTGAATAAAGATATAACCTATGGACTTACGAAACGTTTCGAAATTTTATTGAGAAATAATCCATAGGTTGTGTCGGTCGTTTTCTTCTAAGGTAGAGCAACGGACTGCTAATCCGCGGGGCATTACAATGCCGTAGCCTCAACGTCGATATTTACAACGCTTCACCACATGTTGTTTCTAAGACATATATGTTTGTGTCTATTTTGTGCCAAAACAGAGAATGACAGGCAGAATTTACCACTTGACATTTATCTACCCTGCTATATAATAAAAACAATAACACATTTATATAATTTTTCGTAAAAAAAGTAAACTGTAAAAGAGAAGGAGGTAAAGATGAAAAAAATATTAGTAGTCATCGCATTAATAGCTGGTTTTTTAGGTGCTGGTTGGAAAAGGGTCGTGGGTCCATCTGAGTCAGCTATACCGCCGCACAAAGAGGTAATGAAATCAGACACCTCAGGCGTTTTTATCAGAACCGCTGTTTTTGGTTTCAATGAGGAAGATACTACAGTTGACAACAAGGACTTTAAGCGTATTGAAATCCCTGGAGAACTGATTGATCAAGATACAATGAGGGCTGGTAAGCCGCAGATTCCTTTTATCAGGCTATTGATTGCAGTGCCTGATTCTTGTGATTTTAATATTACTGTTTATGAATCTGATTATACATTATTTGAAGACTATTTAATATATCCTATACCGCGTATTGTTTTTGAAGAAACCAGTGGTTGTTTCTGTTCAAAAGAGGTGTATACTTATGATACTACATTTTATCAAAAGGATACCCTGTATCCGGATAAATTTTATGAAGTAATTAGTGATGGTCACTGGCGTGACCAGCGGGTGCTTGAGGTATTTTTGTATCCGGTTCAATTTAATCCCCAGCAAAAACTGATGTATTTTTATAATGGATTAGATTTAAGAATTGAGTATTCAGGTGAGGTTGTTGAAAATGAGAATGGTTTAGGTCCGTTTGAGCAGATTGGCAGGGAAATACTCTTGAATTATCCAGGCATTGACTGGGAGCCCGAGTCGGTTCCAGAACCCGCTGTCCATTACTATACGAAATTAGATACCAATAATGTTGCAGATTACATTATTGTCACCCACTTAGATTTCATTAATGATGGTATTGCTCTATATTGGATTGATCAATTTGCCCGGTGGCGGGTTGACCATAACAAATTTGATGTTGGGATAGTAAAAATGACTGATGTTTATGATGAATTTTTGGAACATCCGCCAGCAGAAGATGATTCTGCTAAAGCTCTGCGCGATTTTCTTATTTATGCCTATAATAACTGGTATGCCTCTTCAATGCCTGATAATCATTTTGCCTATTGTCTGTTTATTGGTGATTGGGATTATGTGCCAACGAAATTGTATACTTACCTTTATGGTGGTGAAGAATGGTTAGGAGCTGTAGAAGGATATTTTAGAAATTTTGGCAGCGGTTTTGGTGACGAGATTATGCTTGGTCGCTGGCCTGTAAAACAGACTAATGTGCAGGATTTGGTTACGATTGCCCAAAAGACAATCAGTTACGAAAGCGAACCTGATACTGGTGATTGGCGTAGAAGAGGTCTTCTAATTGCCGGCGGGGACTGGGAATCCCCATATATGGAACTTTTGTTTAATTACAAGGTAACTCAGTCAACACCCTATTTTACTGATATTGGCTATGATACCTTGACCGTAAGGTGGTATTATATAGATAATGAAGATACGTTTAGGGTGTATATAGATAACTATCTTAATCATGGTGAAATTATCACGGTCTATTATGACCATGGGGCACCTGAAGGCTGGTGGGTACATTATGACACGTCTTGGGTAAAAGACCTGGAAAATGGTGCTCGACTTCCTGTTGTAATCAGCGATGCCTGTTTTACCGCAATGTTTCAGTGGGACCACCCATTTTACGATCCGCATCACAGTTATCCTGCGGGAATATCGCTCGGTGAACACTTTCTTATAAACCCTGAGGGTGGAGCAATTGCTTTTTTTGGTGCTACTACGATCGCATATATGCCTCTAACAATGTCCACTGGGCAATTGTGTTTAAAAGGATTGCTGCAAAATCAAAATTGGATTCTTGGTAAGAGTTTAGTCAATCTTAGTGCGGGTTACTGTCTTCTTGGTGACCCTGCTTTAGACCTTGGTGATTACACTGCATTTCCTGATTTGCCTGATTTGGTGGTTAGACCACGCGGCATTGATATTTCCATCTTATTACCCCATCTTTACCTAAGCAGCGGCGACACGATTCCGGTTCGTGCAAAGGTCTGGAATATTGGTGCTGTTGCCGCTTATGATGTTGATGTAAAATTTGAGGTCGTTTGCGAAGAGTTCCTTATTTATGACACTACGGTTACGATTGATACAATTCAGCCCCGGGATACGGCAGTTGTAACCATGTATTGGGATACAGGATTTACCCATCCCAATTATTATGGTGAGATTGGTGATTGTGAGTTTACTGTTACTGCTGATCCCGGTAATGCAATTGAGGAGTCATGGGAATATAATAACGAATCTTCGATTACAAAGAAAGTTGCCATTTATCCAAATGAACCTGGTTGGCCAAAGAAGGTAACTGATTTTACCCAGCCGGCAATTGCGAATCTTGATGGGGTGGGTTCGGTTGAGATTGTTTACCCAAGTGCGGGTTCGGTATATGTTTTTGACTCGGAAGGTAATGTGGTTTCGCCCTGGCCTAAATACTTTGATGGTGTATATGGTGTAGTGCTTGGTGATATAGATGATAATGGTTATATTGAGATTGTTGCGGTTTCTCGTGATTCAATAAAGGTGTATAATTATCAGGGTACTATTATGTGGCAAGCAGAGGTCCCGGTAGATAACTATATTTTTACTGGTTTACCTGCTGTTGGTTATATTGACGATATGCATTTGCCTGAAATTGTCATTCTTGCCACGCCTATAGGAGTCATTGAAATATTTATAAAGATTTTTGTTTATAGTCATAAAGGTATTCTGCAGCATGAATTCACCGGTTCTCAATCATTCCAAATAGTAAGTGAAGTAGAAGCGATCCTTCTTAATGGTGCCTCAATTGAGGATGTAATAAGCGGTGGCAATAATGAGATTGTATTATCCTACGGTAAAGAGCCTTCTGAATTCTACACGGAGATTTTTGATAATACTGGTTCGGTTGCTGTTCTTGATTACGGTAGCAACAGAATGACCTCGGCGTTGGTTGATCTGGATGTTCCGCCTGATGGATATGCCGAGATTATTACCGGTAGTGTAGATGATACAGTTAGGGCATATAAGGCAACAACTGGAAATACGTTGTGGAAAACCGGGACCGGCGGCGATATCAATTCCTCGCCTGGGGTCGGGAATATCAACCCATTAATAGGATTCGATGGTAATGAAATCGCCTTTGGCAATGATTTTCGGGAAATCTGGGCAGTAAGAGGCATCGATGGGAGTGAATGGCTTCCTTGGCCACTTGAAGTAGGCGGTGCTGTTTATACTTCACCTGCTCTTGCAAATATTGACAATGACCAGGGGCTTGATATTATAATCGGTTCAAGGGACCGCTATATCCATGCATATACCTATGCAGGTAATATAATCTCTCCTTATCCACTGCCAGTATTCGGTGATCTTGCGTCAGGCATGACCCCTATGTCAGCTGTAATTGGTGACATTGATGGTGATAGAAAAAGTGAGAATATATTCTCCTCGAGTGATGGTTATCTCCATGTCTGGGAAAACCGAGACAGTAGAGTTACGTCTTATTCTCTTGAATGGCCTCAGTTTCATCACGATCATCAGCGAACCGGTTTATACGGTTGGTGATAAATTGAATAAATTACTGCAACATTTACTTATCTGCTGCTTACTGCCTACTGCTTATTCCCTGCTGCTTTATTCTTATCCTCCTGGCTGGTCTGATGATATACTATTAAGTCATGTAGATCCTAAGCATAGGCTTGGACCTGATGTTGATGTTGATGACTATAATAATGTCTGGGCAGTATGGGATACTGCTACCTGGGTGAACGGCACTGCAGAAATTCTCTATTCAAAAAGAGATAGTCTGGGCAATTGTCTGATTCCGGAAACAGCCGTTTCAAACAATCCCTCATATTCTATTAAACCACGGGTTGCAGTTGATGCCTCGAATAATGTGCATTTTGTCTGGTATGACCAGACACCTCAAGGTATGGGATTATGGCATGCCAAACTCGGTAATGACGGCACAGTGCTTATGCCCTCGCATTTAGCCGTGAACGGAGCTGGCGGTTTGGGTATGTCTATGGAAATTGCCCTGAATAAATACCAGGACATTAATGTTGCCTGGGCTGAAAGACCGTCAGGCTATAATCAGATGAGCTATACTCAATTGGACAGTCTTGGTAATCCCATCATTGAAAATATTCGGGTTACTCCGGTCGGTCTTAATGCTTATTGGGTCGGTATTGGTGTTGACAGTTTTGCGAACAATCATTTAGCTTGCCGGACCGATTCCGGTGGAATCACTGATAGATTGACGTACTCGAAACTGGACAAAGACGGCGATATTTTAATCTCAAACGAAATTCTTGGGTTTGGTGCTCAACCCATAATGGTCGCTGATCAAAGTCAGAATATCCATATGGTTTACTCCGACCCAACAGGTCCTGGCATTAGAATTGAATATTTAAAACTCGACCAGAATGGTAATATTCTCATTGGTCCGCAGGTGATCAGCACGCCTGAAATTCTTAATAATTCCTATGCGGATATGGCAATAGATTCTCTGCAATACTTGCATGTTGTCTGGCAGGGTGATTCGTCAGCTGTGGTTCACATAATGTACTGCAAAATGGATACCCTGGGTAATTACATAATTGCGCCCATGAAGATAGTTTATCCATACCAAGGGATTGAACCGCGTATTGCTGTTGATCGCAGCAATAGGCTTCATGTAGTTTGGATAGACGGTCGAATGAACCCTGGTGTTAGTACAGACATTTTCTACAAACGCGGGGAGAATGAGCCGGGCATTGAGGAAACAACACAGTTAGAAACCACGCCCCTTCCCAAGATTACTGTTTCTCCTAATCCTTTCAATAATAGTGTGACTATCAGATTTTTCCTGGAGCAATCTTTCTCGGCCAGAACAAAAAACATGGAGTTGAAAATTTATGATGTAAGCGGAAAATTGGTTAAAGAATTCAATCTAAAATACACAGTCTCAGATATACAATCAGTGGTCTGGGATAGTCGAGACAATTCTGGCAACAAACTCCCCAGTGGTGTTTATTTTCTGAAGTTTGAGGCAGGGGATTACAGTGCTACTGAGAAATTACTGTTGATAAGATAGTATCATATGACTACAAGGGGGATGTTTTTTTTAATTTTTAACAGATTTTCTTGTTGCAATATTTTAGAGGATGATCTTTCCTGAATTGTCTCTAAGTTTTTTCCTTAGCTATTATTGAAAGTTAAAGGGCCGGCTTCAACCACCGATCCCCTTATTTTTACTTTGTGACGTATGTGTGACGTGCACATTCCAAAATATACGGTAATGGAGAGAATTCAGTGAACAAATACATCCAGTTTGTATTAAAGGTTGCTATTTTAATTTTATAATCTTCTTGGTTATACTTTTATTGGGCGTTTCTAACCGCACAAAATAGACACCACTTGGTAATTGTTTGCCAGCTTCATCTTTGCCATCCCAACAAACTGTATAGTGACCGGGTTTCTGATTTTTGCTCCTCAGCGTTTGAACGAGTTCACCCGCTATGTTATATATC
>JAUWLY010000297.1 GCA_030613445.1 Candidatus Stahliibacteriota bacterium
AAAGGAGTATGACCCGACACCGTTCCTTGCCGTCTTTTTCCCAATAATGTTTGGATTGTGCATAACTGATGCGGTATACGGCATATTATTAATTCTCATTTCTTTGTATTTAATGAAAAAGGTATCCGGAGACAAAAGTCTATTCAAGATTTTGTTGGTTGGAGGTATCTTCACTATATTTGCCGGTGCAATGGTTGGCGGTTGGTTGGGTGATCTTTTCAATTACATCGGCTTTGCTCCACTCATACGCTTCAAAGATTTTTTTATGCTCTTTGATCCAATTAAGCAGCCAATGGTGTTTATTGGTCTTGCTCTCGGATTGGGATTCATTCACATGATGATTGGTATTGCCATAGAAATAGTCGATAGTCTAAAAAACGGCGAATACGGACAAGCAATCTTTGCCAATCTATCCTGGTTTCTTCTCATACCTTCTATAGCTTTATATTTTGCAGTTTTCAGTTCCTCGATAATCGCAAAAGCAATTCTGGAAATTGTAATGTGGTTTTGCATTATATCAATCATTGTAGCCTCACACCCTGAAGGCAAACCACAGCCTATTGATCAGCTAGTATGGGCATTCATTATCTGGTTTATTTGGTACTTGGTTACAAGTACCGCTGGTAAACTCATGCAATTCCAGTACATTCTCCAGATTCCACGTTTTGCATATTGGGGACTAATACCTTTGGTCTTATTTGAGATCACGCGCTTCAAAAAATCGAAAGCCGCTTTAGGCAAAATCGCCTGGGGAGTTTACAATCTCTACGGTATTTCAAGCTACCTTGGAGTACTTTTATCATATGTTCGACTAATGGCATTAGGCATGGTTACAGGTGTTATCGCCATCGCCATTAATAAGATCGCATGGATGGTCACTGACATTCCCATAGTTGGTGTGATATTAGTAGTAGTCATACTCATCCCGAGCCATCTTTTCAATCTGGCGATCAACGCACTTGGTGGATTCATACATACCATGCGTTTACAATACATTGAATTCTTTGGGAGATTTTACAGTGGTGGGAGCAAGCCATTTAAACCTTTTGGCTTTGAAACTAATTATGTTGAGATCGAATAGAAGGTCGAATATCGAAAGGAGAAAAAGTGGTTAGTAAAAACAGTGGAAGTCCCGTTTTTCATAGAAAAACGAGGACTCTGAATTTTTTAACAAAATCAAATATCTTGAAAAAATTCGAGGAGGAACAATGGTGGAATCTTATGGTTTAGCTGTAGCAATTGCAGGCGGCGCGCTGGCCGCTATACTTGGTGGAATCGGCTCTGCGATTGGGATAGGTTATGCTGCTCAAGCTGCAAACGGTGTCTTGAGTGAGGATCCGGAAAAATTTGGAAGTCTCTTGATCCTTGTTGCGTTACCTGGAACCCAGGGTGTCTACGGTTTTATTGGTGCATTTATGGTTTTGCAGAAAATCGGTATTTTCGGCGGCGAAATTATTACTTTAACACTACAACAGGGACTTCAGATTTTCTTCGCTGCGCTACCTGTTGCAATAGCCTGCCTGGTCTCCGCCATTTGGCAGGGGAAAGTATGTACCGCCGGTATTGAAATGGTTGCAAAAAGACCTACCGAAGCGGCAAAGGCAATGATCTATGGAATTCTCGTTGAGTTCTATGCTGTCTTGGGTCTTATCGTTACCATCCTTGCAGTCGTCCAGATGAAAATTTGACATGACTACGCAGAAAGTCACCGAAAAAATCCTTGCTGATGCGAAAAAAGAAGCTCAGGAAGTTCTTGCTAAACAACGTGAAGCAGCCGCAGAAATCAAGAAACGCTATGATGAAAGCATCTCTCTTCAGAAAACCCAAATTGAGAACGATGTAGAACTGGCGAAGAAAACAGAATATCTTCGGCTTGTTTCCCAGAAGAAACTTGAGTTTAATAGAAGATTTGTTGCTGAAAAAGGAAGACTTATAAATGATGTTATTGATGAAGCACTGAATGATCTGAGCACTCAGAAAGAATACCTAAGCTTTTTAAAGGCTCTAGTGAAACAAAGCGGCAGAAAAGACGGTACATTGATAGTCAACAAGGCAGATTGGAAGCACTACGGCTCTGACTTGGAGAAATTCTTGAAGAGTCAAGGGTACGAATTTACAGTTACTGTAAACGATGAAATCCCCGGTGGTGTTAGGATCAAGAAAGATAGAATAATCTATCATGGCTCGCTAGATATAATCCATGAAATCTTAAAAGACCATCTTACAATTGCTGTTTCCAGGGTGCTTATCTAAAGGGGGTACAAATGGCGGGTAAATCTATCAGGAATATCGGTCTTTTCGGACATGCCAGCTGTGGTAAGACAACGATTGCTGACGCACTCTTGTATCTCGCTGGCGCAAACAGTAGATTCGGAAAAGTTACTGAAAAAACGTCTGTTTTCGATTCTGATCCGGAAGAGATTGACCGACTTTGTAGTCTTAGTCTTGGGTTAGCTACTTTCGACTACAAGAACGTAACTATCAACTTAATCGACACACCTGGTTATTCAGATTTTATCGGCGAGGCAATCAGTGGTATCGAGGCTGTGGACTGTGCAATTATGGTCATTGACGCAGTCGGTGGAATTGAAGTAGGGACTGAAAGATTACTTAAGAGAATAGAAGAAAAGAATTTACCGGTGATATTTTTTATCAATAAGTTAAAAAAGGAAAATGCTGATTTCTACAGTTTGTTTTCGGCGCTCAGTGAAATAACGAAAAAGAGTATAATGCCTTTAACTATCCCTATCGGTGCAAGTACTGACTTCCGTGGGGTAGTGGATATTGTACAAAACAAAGGGTTTGGGGAAAAAGGTAAAGAAGAAAAAATACCACCTGAGACAAAGGACAAAGTATCTGCGTACATAGAAAAGATTATTGAAGCGGCAGCTGAAAACAATGACGCCCTCATGAACAAGTACGTCGAAGGACAGAAAATTGCGTTGTCTGAATGCACCGAAATAATAAAAACGGGTGTTGTACAAGGGCGAATCGCTCTATGCCTTGCCGGTGAAGGCTTAGATCTTATTGGTATCCAGAATCTCCTCGATGCGGTTGTTGAATTCGCACCACAACCTGATATCATGCCAGATATAAAACTTGGCGAGCAACTTGTGAAACGTTCTGATGATGCATCTCTTATTGGCTATGTTTTTAAAACATCGGTTGAGCCTCATCTTGGAGAATTATGCTATGTCAAATTGCTGTCTGGGGTTGTAAAAAGCGGTGACATAGTAAAAAACTCAACGCAATCTAGTGACGAAAAGATAAATCAGATGTTTCTGATTAAAGGCAAAGAAAGAAAGGAGATTGCGCAGGTTTCCAGCGGGATGATCGCTGGGTTTGTTAAATTAAAGAACACGCATACTTGTGATACATTGATTGCACCAAAAACAAGCGGGTTCTTACCAAAAACCGAATTTCCAGCTCCCTCAATATCAATGGCTATCGTACCAAAAGCAAAGGGCGATGAGGAAAAAGTCTCGAGCGGTCTGACACGTCTCCATGATGAAGATCCGACGTTTACATTTGCGTTTGATCCAGAAATCTCACAGCTCATCATTTCAGGTCTTGGAGAACTTCATCTCGACACTATCCTTGCAAGGTTAAAAAGGAAATACGGTGTAAGTGTGGACCTCACCAAACCCAGAATCAAATACCGGGAAACGTTCACCAGAAAAAGCGAGGCACAGGGTAAGTACAAAAAACAGACTGGTGGGCACGGGCAATTCGGTGATTGCTGGCTAAGAGTTGAGCCATGTGAAAGAAACGCAGGTTTCGAATTTGTTAATAAAGTCGTTGGTGGCTCTATCCCCTCACG
>JAUWLY010000077.1 GCA_030613445.1 Candidatus Stahliibacteriota bacterium
AATTAGAATTTTTGACAAGACCATAGAAGGAAGCATGGCATGTTTCCTGGTTTGTTTTATTATCGCAAACCTATTATTAGGTTTTCGACTTTCGCTTATTGGAGCACTCGTGGCTACGTTTGCCGAATTACTGCCCTTGAAGATCGATGATAATTTGCTCATTCCACTTATCTCGGGAACAATTATGACTTTGGTGTATTGACTTCAAGTGTATTTCAGCATATTATATTGAAAGGAGGTATTATGCATGGATTCTGCCATATTGAAATTCCAACAACCGATCCAAGCAAATCCAGTAAGTTTTACAGCAGTATTTTTGGTTGGAAGGTAAACGAGAGCAACCCGGATTATTTTGAGTTCTCAACACCTGATGATGATGGTGGTGGTTTTACGACCGCGACCAAACCAGTTCAAGATGGCGTAGTTTTGTACATTAAGGTCGAGGATATTGAAACGAAACTCAAGGAAATTGAAACGGCTGGAGGAAAGACAGTTAAGGGTAAGACAGGTATCTCTCCAGAATATGGGTTTTATGGTCTGTTTACTGATCCCTGCGAAAATATAATGGGGTTGTGGGCGAAAGAATAACGAGGAGATTAAGGAGAAGAAGAGCAGAGGAGAAATGGTGCGAGACTTACAATGGGTAAAATAAAGAACAGGGAAAACAAAGATCTGCAAGAGATAATCAATGGACTAGCGAGAGCAGCCAACGGTGATTTCTCCACCAAGATCAAATTATCAGGCAGCAATGCTGACTTAGCT
The DNA here is from genome assembly GCA_030613445.1 of Candidatus Stahliibacteriota bacterium. Lineage (GTDB taxonomy): Bacteria > Hydrothermota > Tepidihabitantia > SM23-42 > SM23-42 > JAUVZL01. The sequence goes on from JAUWLY010000077.1 coordinate 763, forward strand.
ACTATTGCAAAAAGCTTCAATGAAATGATAAGCAATATTAGGCATGCTGCAGATGACACGAGAGACTCATGTAATGAACTGGAACGAGTGACAAAGAAACTGAAGAGGATATTCGAAGCCAGTAATGACATCATTATCCAGGTTAACAAGTATGGTACGCTCGTTGATGTCAATAAGAGTGTTGAGGATATCCTTGGGTTCAAAGCCGATGACCTCATAGGAAAACACTTTGCTAAGTCTGGTGCAATTCCAACAAAGGGGATCCCCGAATTAACAAAGAGTTTTAGGGATGCCATTGCCATGGGTAAAGCGACCGACGTTACCGAGCTTGAATTGAATGCCAAGGACGGCAGCATCGTATGTATGGAAGCAAGCACAAAGCTCATCAAGAATGATGATGAAATAGAAGGCGCGGTCGTGGCGCTGCGAGATATCACCAGGCGCAGGCGAGCAGAAGAAGCCGTGCGGGAACACGAGGAGAGGTTGCGTTCGATCATAACCTCGATGGAAGATTTTATCTTTATCCTCGATATGGATTTACGTTTCGTGGAATACTATCAATCACCCGAACACCCGGATCCAGAAATTTATGCAAAGACTGAGGAGTATATAGGCAAGTCGCTCAGAGATGTCTTCCCGCGTCGGGTGGCTCAGGATTTCGAAAAAGTTATCCGTGCGTGTATAAAGACGAATAATAGTCAGCAGCTTGATTATCCATGGGAACTACCTGGTGCAACACTCTGGTTTAGTGCCAGGGTATCACCCCTTCTAGATATTGAAGGAAACACTACCGGAGTGACCGTAGTGGCGCGTGACATTACACTTCGAATGAAAATGGGAAAAGCTCTGGAAGAGAGTGAGAAGAAATACAGAAAGATATTTGAGAATTCTCCGCAAGGTTTTATACTCCTGGATACTGAAGGGCATATCATAGATGTGAATAAAAAAATATGTGATTGGCTCGGATATGAATCTGATGAAATGATTGGAAAAGATCATATTCTGTATCCATTTCTCACAAAATCAGGTAAAGTTACGGCAATGAAGAAATTTTTTCAGAGACTGCTGGGGAAAGTTGTACCAGCATATGAGCTTGAATTTGTTACAAAAAATGGAGAAAAATTTCTTGGTGAAGTCCTGGCAATGCAAATATGGGATGAACAGGGCAAAATAGCACAAATCCTGGTAATGATATCTGATATCACCAATCGTAAAAGTGGGAACTGAGCACCAGGAAGAAGGAAAAGAAAAGTTATTGGCTGATTTTCTCAGGGAGTAAAACAGATAAGAGAGGCCATATTCAGCCTAAAATGAATTATAATGACTGAATCGAGCATTGGAGTAACAGAGTAGTGGCGTATCGGAGCAACGGCGTAAAGGGGAATGTAGTTGTCATGCAATAATACCAGATGATCTACCGACCATTTGGAAAAACCGATGTTAAAGTTTCCCGGCTTGGTTTCGGGTGCATGCGTTTTCCACTTACTGACGAGAACAATCCCGCAAAAATTGACGAGCCAAAAGCTACAGAACTCTTGCATTATGCGATTGATAGTGGTATCAATTTATTAGATAATGCCTGGCCTTATCATCGTGAAATGAGTGAAAAATTTGTCGGTAAAACATTAAAAGACGGTTATCGTGAGAAGGTTTACGTGTCAACCAAGTTGCCGGTCTGGCTTATTAAAGAAAAAGGGAATTCGCGAAAATATTTCAACGAGCAGTTGAAACGGCTTCAGACTGACACCTTTGATCTATATTTACTGCATGCACTGGGTAAGACTTCCTGGAAAATAGTAAAGGAATTCGACGTCTTGGCTTTCCTTGATGAAGTTAAAGCAGCGGGTAAGATTCGTTATCCAGGATTCTCATTCCATGATGAGCTGCCACTTTTCAAAGAGATCGTAGACGCTTATCCCTGGGCATTCTGTTTGATACATCTTAATTATGTCGATGATGATTTCCAGGCAGGTATTGAGGGTTTGGAATATGCGCACAATAAAGGTTTGGCAGTGATGGTCATGGAACCTTTGCGCGGTGGAAAACTCGCCAATAATGTGCCGAGTGAAATTTTGGAAATTATCAAAGAATCTGGACGTAAGCAAACACCGGCTGAGTTTGCATTGCGTTTTTTATATAATCGTCCAGAAGTACGCTGTGTACTGAGTGGTATGAGTACAGTGGAACAAGTACAACAGAATATCGAGTTTACATCAAAAGAACATGTCAATACTCTTTCTGCCAAAGAACTGTCGCTATATGCTAGAGCAAAGGAGATTTATAAATCCCGGATAAAGGTCAATTGCACTCAATGCGGGTATTGCATGCCATGTTCACAAAAGATACCGATATCTTTTATCCTTGGAATGTACAATGATGCGTATATGTATGAGGCAATCGAAGATTCGCGATGGATGTACCGTGTTTTCGTCAAGCCGGAGAACCGCGCGGATAAATGCACTGCTTGCAGCGAATGTGAGGAAAAATGTCCCCAAAAAATATCGATCGCCGAGCACCTTAAAAAGGCACATAAGGTCTTGAGTGAAGACAAAGTGTAGAATGCGCTGTTTACAGCATGATGTATATTAGCTTACCTGCAAAATTCTGTTAACGAAGCCAGATTATCTTGTGAGTTGATATATTATTTTCGGCAATACAAGTCACGAAATAAACACCTTCAGCATGATCATTTAGACTGAAGGCTATTGTTCCTGAACCTTTGAGCATACCAAAATCACGGTCATTGACCAGGCGTCCGGCAGCATTGTATATTTTCATTTGAAGAAGTGTGTTTTTATAAAAGGCATACTTCATCATATAGGGCTGACCACGTGATATTGCTGGATATATCGGAAATATCGCTGATATGGCATCAGAAGGTATTTCACTTACTTCGACAACACCGCCCGGAGGGATAGTGGTATATTTAATAGCAAATTCATCAGTGATCGGGCCGGCCAGGGGATCATACGTGCCGTTAAGGAAATATTGGACACCGATTGTTTCGGAAGCATTTTCTATACCTATTGTAATATCGCTCTCTTGATAAGTTGTCAAATACTGCATGATAATCTCGCCATCATTGGTTGGTGTCAAGTAATACACTGGGTCATAGAGGATTATCTCAAAGGTCTCATATGTACCGCCAACCGGCCAGTGTTCCACCTGGAAGTATTCAACAATAAAGATGTGATTTGCTTCTTCATAATAGTAATAAACATCACCTGGTTGACCGGCATTACCCGGGTCCATATCATCCCACATACCAGCGATCATTGCTGGTGGACCATCCGGGCTCGGGATAGGTGTATTGGATGGATCTATCTCTGTTTGATAACCCATCACAACCCATCCATTGAACTCACAGTAATGGAATCGTAATCCACACCATAATATTGGAAGTTGAATGGTAAAGCGAGTTGGACGATTTCATTATCGTCAAGGTCGAGTGATGTACCTGGATACGTCGATTGCGTGGAATCAATTGCTATCCACGCAAAATTCGGCGCTTGAGAATGAAGACCACCTGAAAAATAGGCATAGTAATAACCCGTGTCAGTTGGAGCTGATAGTCCTATTATAAGTGTAAAGTCCAGAGTATCATGAAATCCACCTTCTTCAGTAATGAGAGAGAAATCGACCTCGGTATTATAAGGTGTTGTCCCGCTGGCAGTTACGGTATAACGATCACCTGTATTCTCTTTTGTGCTATCGATCGCCAGTGACCCGAAGTATCCTGAGTTGTCCGTAATCGTTATATAGGCGCTTGAACATGCAAGAGTCGTTGATAGGTCAGTAAAATCCAAGCCACCAATATTCTTCAAAGTCACGGTAAGATCTGCAGTTTCACCAGGGTCAATGAAACCATTATTATTTGTTCCGCCATCATAGACTGTTGATTTTATAAAAGTTAAGTAAGGATCAGTGCCTGTATAGTTAAGGTCAATGTCGTCGGCGAAGACCTCCGCCGTTTCAACTGCCCCTCAGCAGTGATAGGTGGAATCGAGGAAAGATATCTGTATTTTTTTGATGTCGCCTGGGACGATGCCTGGGAGATTAGTAAGTTCATCGCTGATATTGAATGTATAATTGTTCCACTGGGTATTCGGAGCGTCTATTATATGGTCGGTTGGTGTATTAGACCAGGGACATTGACTACTGCGTGCGCATATTTTGGTAGCACCCAGGCATGAGTCGTTTTCATCAAGGTATATGAGTTCAACAGCGGCACCGCAATATGCCTCGGGGTCATTATCATAAGCATACAGTTTTGCATTTACTGAAAAGTTCAGCTCATTCAATGGAATATTAAAGATATTAGCAACCTGGTATAGTCTGCAATAACCACCATCGGTTCCCTTATAAACATATACCTCATAGTCTGGATCAGGGTCGTAATCAGTAGCGCGATCGATCGTTACGTTCAAACCATTTATGGTTTGTGATCATCCGTCAGAAAGAGGCTGTTCAAATTCACCGTTTATGCCAAGTTTACCCCCGTTTAATAGGCTGACCGTCAGGAGTAGAGTACATATTAAAATAATATGATACTTGTTCAATTTTGATTAAAGACGGGGGGCAATGCATCAATCGAAATAGCTACTACTTTGCTCCAAAATATTGTTTGATCAGATGCCGCACATAGGCTTCGGTTAGTCAATTCATTCACCATTGACAAATGGATTTTGTGTGGTTATTATTTATTCGTAGAACTCCGCAAGTATATTGAGGAGTTAGCTGATTCGTTTTGACATGTTTATATGTTTGAAACATCTGTCTCGAAACTTGACAGTTTGAAACAATTGCTTGTGGTCTTTACCAATCGAGGCGGGGAAGTTTGTCATAATTATCGCTTAAGGCCAGTCGGAATTTGGATAGACTGATTTTAGGTAAAGGAGGTAAACTAATGGCTCAATTAATTCGGAAAAACGTTGAACCAGGAGGATTGATAATTTGCGCTTTTATGTTTTTCCTCACGGTCGATATGGGGTCTGCTGCATTGTCTGATACATACGAGTTTTCCCACGGTGACATGGCAGCGATCCAGCTCAACTTCTATTCCCTATCAAAATGGAAGACCATTATTGAGCAGCACAACGCCCCATTGCATGCATATTATGATCAAGCGGATGACATAGTCATCATTCAGATTTACGGTACTGAAGACAGGGTCGATGCGGCCCGGGAAATGATTGATCAGTTGCGCGACCTTCTGGATAATGATTTTGTCCCTTATCTAAGAAATAATCAAGAGATCGAGCTGAAACCCAATGGTGATGTGAGGATAATATACCGCAACCGCACCGAGGAAGGGTTCAGGAAAATCTTGATCTGGGAATACGGCAAATTCAGATTTCCCAGCGAAGAGTAATGGAGTAGCCAAGAGAGGTTGAACAAGAAGAAATCAGTTCACTATAGCATTTATGTTGTTCTGTTAGAAGACTGTATCAGAAGATTTCGAAAAGTGAAGGATGAGAACCCTCGCCGCGATATTGAAAAGCCGTGTGTGTATGTCGGCATGACCGGGCTTGATGTGATGAAGCGTTTTGCAAATCACAAAGCCGGGTACAAAGCGAGTGGGTATGTGAAAAAATACGGCATCCGGTTGATGCCCGAACTATACGAAGACCTAAACCCTTTGTCCTATGATGAAGCAGTAATCGCTGAACAGGGATTAGCACGTAAACTTAGAGCAGAGGGCTATACTGTGGTGGGAGGGCACTAGATACAAAGAATCAGGAAGGCAATAGTAGAGCGGAGTCCGTAATTTCCTCTTGACATTCCACTAATTGTTTATATAATTAATGGTAAAGCAAAAATCGTCTATTGAACGGGCGAGAAGGAGTTGTTATGAAGAGTGTAGTTATGTTAGGATTAAGTCTCGTATTAGGCTTAGTATCAGTGAACATGGCTTTCGCAGCAGATCGTGTGGTGGTCTGCGAAGAGGCGTATGCAGAGTACTGAGGGTCTTGCCGTTATTCCAGTGGTACACTGGACCAAATAGCCATTAATTATCCCGGGAGAGTCGCAGTCATTGAGATGCATATTTCTTCATCATACCCGCTGTACTGTGGCGAAGCGCGGTCAAGATGGTATTCATACCCACCACCATATTATTCTGGTGGTAATTGGTATTATGCAACACCGTGGTTGTGGTATGATGGTGATCCTCATGGTTCTTATACTTATTCGCAATGGCAGTCAAAGATCGTGACCCGCATGAATCAGCCGGCACCCGTGACTGTGACGATGTGGGGAGATTACAGTGTAACTGCAGGAACGGGCACGATAAATGCACAATTTCGTAACGATTCGACGGCGACAATGGCTGGTCGCGTTTTGTTTGTGATTACTGAAGACAGTCTATATTATACCGGAGCACCGAACGGCGATCTTTGGCATAATCATGTTGCGCGCGATTATATCCCCAATCAGAACGGTCAGTTTGTATCAATCTCGGCTGGTGATTCACTAACTGTGACCTATGGATTCACGATTCAGGCAGGCTGGGATGAGAATAGGTGCGATATCATTGCGTTTATTCAAGACACCCAATTGCAGGCTGATTCAACAAAAGAAATCTGGCAAGGGGGTATTAAGCCGGTAATGGAACTCATCCCTGGTGTTGAGGAGCATGAGGTTGAAATTGCACCGATATATGCTGTGACTACCGCGCCCAATCCCTGTGTCCGCAATACATCATTCCAGTTTGATTTGCCGATTGGCACTGATTACAGGATTGACATATATGATGTTTCAGGGCGTCGGGTGAGAAGCTTGCCAGGGTTTACGCATCAGATTTCGGGATCGGTCAATTGGGATTTGACGAATGAACAAGGTGCAAAGGTTGGGGCAGGCATTTACTTGTATCGATTCACAAGCGAAGTGCTCAACACATCCGGTAAGGTAGTTGTAAGATAAGCACAGTCTGATATTCTCACGGAGCCCGTTTCAATTGAAAGAGGCGGGCTCTTTTTTGTATGACTTAAAGTTGTTGACACTCAAGTGGTCGTATATATAATTAAGGTACAAAACGAGAGGAGAACTTATGCAAAACTTATTCAAAGTACTCATAAGTCTTGTTCTGTGCATATTGTTCGTAAATACGAGCTTTGCAGCAGAGCGCGTTGTTGTCTGTGAACACATAGGCGACGAGGAATGAAGTAGTTGCGGACTTGCCAGTGGGACACTGGCACAGATTGCAGCTACCTATCCAGGTCGAGTCGCGGTCGTTGATGTGCATTTCAGCCCGACAGATTCGTTCTATTTGGAAGAGGCGTATCAGCGAATACATTATTATCCACCACCGTACTTTGGTATGTACTTTGAGCCGTGGTTGTGGTATGATGGTGATCAGCACGGTGGCTTCGACTATATGTTATGGGAGTCAATGATAACTGGTCGCATGGCTTTGGACGCACCAGTGACAATAGCCATGTGGGGAGAGTATACACCATCGACTGGTGAGGGTACAGTCAATCTCTATTTGCAGAACGATTCAAGCGCGGCGATTGATGGCAGGGTAGTAGTCGTTATTACTGAGGACAGTCTATATTACGTGGCACCAAATGGTGTTGAATGGCACAATCATGTGCCCCGTGACTACCTGCCAGATCATAATGGCACTCTTGTATCTATCCCGGCAGGTGGTTATGCAATTATCACAGAGCCTTTTACGATAGATCCAGTGTGGAATGATAATTACTGTACTATTCTAGCGTGGATACAGGACGATACGATGCAGGCTGATTCGACAAAGGAGATCTGGCAAGGTGGCATGAAAGACGTAACTGAACTCGCGCTTGAAGAAGTGAATATAGATCTGAAAAGTATTCAGCCTGTTCTTGCACCTAATCCCTGTGTTGACCAGACCAGGTTCTTTCTTAATCTACCAGCCGGTCTTAAATACACGCTGAACATCTATGATGTATCCGGACGCCAGATCAAGGAATTCAAAGGGGTGTCTTTGGGTGAGCATTCAGTAGTCGAATGGGATGTGCGAGATAGTGACGCTCAGACAGTGGGTTCAGGTGTTTACTTCTATGAATTTACGAGTCTATTGGCAAATGCATGTGGAAAGATCGTTGTAAGATAGCACGCAGGGATTATTGGATTAGCGAGTCACTTGGATAATATAACACCGGATAAACTTAAGTCTTAACAAATTGCTAATACTATATATAATTAAAGACAATAGAGCGAGCAGAAAATGTTGGAGTATTATTCTGCAGACGCTAATATGAAAGGAGGTATGCTATGCACAGGTATCTGATACTGGCTCTCATTATTGGTTTGTGTGGTGCAAATAATTACGTCGTTAATGGTGATTTTGAACTACCATTAACAAACGGCTGGACCCAATACTCCTCAAATGGATATGGAGGTATAACAAGAGGTACTACCTATCATCCTGATCCTGATTATGAGGCATATGTATATAGACAAGGTTCAGGAGGTTTGGGCACCGGGTATGAGAAGCTACACCAAACGTTTGATGTTACTATTCCGTTGAGTCATGTTGACTTCAACGGTTCTGTCAAACTTGATGCCTGGGACAATGGTTCGTCTTGGGCTGGTGCGGCTTGTGCACTATTTTACTTAAATGAAAATGGTAATACTCTCGGAGTGACACGCATCTGCCGCGAGAGTGCCGGTTGTCCTTGGGCTAATACATCAATTCAACATCTGATCTATGCAAGCGACACTTTCTGGCATGATTATTCGTTCAATATTGACGATGAATTACAGAATCTCTCTGGTGTGGACCCATCGAATGTTGCGAAGATCACGGTTGCACTGATAGATACTGCCTATAACTGCTGAAGTTATTCGTTCAGGGCGAAGGTCTTCGCCGATGACATTTCTCTTGGCTTCAGTGGTACGGACCCGTATATTCTTATATTAGGTAATACCGTGTATGACCCAAACAGTCGAATCGATCCTGGAGAGACTGCAGATTTCACAGCTACACTACTCAATATTGGCGGTACTGATCTTACTAATCTAAACACAGTGATTGAGACTTCTTCACCTTATATCACGATAAATGACAATTCAGGGTATTTTGGTGATTTGCCGGTCGACAGTATGAAGGAAAACACGGGTGATCCTTATACTGTTACTGCCGATGCATCAACACCTGAAGGTACCCCTATTCAATTTGATCTTGTGGCAACAGCTAATGGTGGGTTTGTTGATACTATTGATTTCGTGCTTATCGTGGGTCAGATTGCACCGACTGATACGGGTTATTATTATTATTACTACTCGGGCGGTCCGCATATCAATTGCCCGGTCTTTGACTGGATTGCAATTGATTCGACGCA
>JAUWLY010000138.1 GCA_030613445.1 Candidatus Stahliibacteriota bacterium
CAAGCTTCAGCTCGAGCGTTTTAAAAGTAAAAGGAAAATTTATTGTAATGCACACCTGGGATCAAAGCATATAAGAAAATATTGTTCGATTGATGATCAATCACAGTCCTTACTTAAGACCGCAATTGAGAGATTTGGACTTTCTGCGCGTGCCTATGATAAGGTATTAAAAGTAGCGCGGACAATTGCTGATTTAGAAAATTCAGAAAATATCAAGGTGCAGCACATTGCCGAGGCAATCCAATACCGCAGTTTAGACAAAAACGTCTGGCAGAGGTTGTAAGTCTCTTCGATTTCAGTGATAAAAAGACAGATTACAGTGATACGCTACGCGATATCATTGCGAACCCGCCATAAAGTGGTGGATGTGGCATTCTCATAAATTTATTTCGGAATGTCCAATGTCCACAGGACGACCGAGAATGCCGAAATCCTACCTCTAGGCATTTATAAACAGATAAAAGCTTCCGAAATTTCATCAGTTATTTAGCGCAGACCAAGATCTGCTACTCCATTTTTTGAATTCTCGGTCAGCCTGTCCAGACCTGACCCCAGACCTGACCCCCTATTAGACCAGCACGTGCGGATATTAGCTCGCAGCGCCTGAGGGATATTAAAAAAGTTCTTGACTATTGCTAAATTGTATTTATAATTTAGCAGATTGATCTTTGAAAAGTTCAGGTAAGGTGTCTGTTTTTAAACCTGAAAGGGGGTGAGAAAATAGGAAATTGGTTTGCCTGCCTGTGCTATGGCAGACAGGAGAACCTGGAAAGAAAAAGAATCGAGATTAACTGACAAGGGACACCATTGAATAAAATAATGTGGAAGATTGGATCTAAGGCTCTGTCTTTCTCCCACACAAAATGGTTAAGAGCCGAAAGTTTATTGAAGATCCGAATGATCCATATGGTCAAGACCGGGACTTCAAGGAGTATTAGATTGAAAGGAGTCCGAAATGGCTGTTAACCTATATAGAATTCTGTTGTCAATTATTGGAGGTAGAAGTTGGGGTCTAAAATGTTCAAAATCTGCCAGTTCATCCTCAATAGGAGGAGAAATAGTTGAAAATATCAACGCCGGGGCATCAGGTAAAAGGTTGAAAGATTATATTCGTTCCCCTTTGTTGCTGCTTTACACTTGTTTGGCAATTCGTGCTATCTTGGTTACTGTCCATTGCACGAATGAGCAAGGTGGCGTGATGGTACCGCCAGGAATTGACGCTGCAGGTGAAGCTGATTGGGGTTGTGATGATTGGATAGTATTTAGGTATGAACCTTGGTATGTAGAGGATGGCGAAACCTTATATGTTGAAGAAAGTAGTGTATTATGGCTAATTAGACCAGATGGCAAGGGGTTACATTCAATAGGTGAACCCGAAACTCCTGATGGAGTATGGATAGGTGATAAGCCTCAATGGAGCCCTGATGGAAATTGGATTGCGGTTAATGACCTTTTAGATAGAATATGGTTAATAAGTGCTGATGGCGATAGCCTTGTGCAGATAACAACTGAAGGGAAGAAGTTATATCCATCTTTTAGTCCGGATGGAAACAGATTGGCATTCTCGACACCTGATTCAGATGCCATTGGACCGCGAGGAATACGAATCTTAGATATAGAAACCAAGGAAGAAAAATTTGTGTATCCTTATGGCATTGATCCATCATGGTCACCTGATGGGAATAAATTAGTCTTTCGTGGCTGGGTTTTTGAAGACGATCAATGGATTGGAGGTACGGGTGGAAGCGTAGTAATTGTTGATACTTCGGGGGGAAATCCCCAAATGGTTCATTTTGATGACACAGGTGGTGGAGTAGAATCGCCATCATTTTCACCGGATGGCTCTAAGATTGTCTTTCGCAAGCCTTATGCATGGGGAGGTGGTGTAGGTCAAATATGGGTGGTTAATGTAGATGGTAGTGATGCAAAGAAACTCACGACAGAAGGAGGACGGTGGCCATCCTGGAGTCCTGATGGCTCAAAGATTGTTTATACCAGATATTCTTTAGATGACCCTGATCAAGAAGGTAGTGGCGAGTTGTATATCATGAATGCTGATGGTTCGGGGAAAAAGAGAATTACATTTTTTAAATATGAAGGGTGTTTTATTATGAGAGAAAAAAAGGAGGATTCAAATGAATAAATTGTATTTATGTTTAATCGCTGGATTTTTCCTTATAGTGAGTCTATTTGGAGAAGTTCCTGAGGAGGAGATATTAATTCTAACAGAACAAGATGTGATAATATTGCCAGAGGGCAAGGTCTCGGCAACCCTGAATGAGATTGAGGCACCTGCCGAACTAATTAATGCTCTTCAGACCCTGGAGGCACAGGAGATTAGGAAGGCAATGCCCGAATTCAATCGGGCAGATACTATGCGAATTTCACCTGATGGCAATATTGCAAGATTACCAGATTTCTCTCAGTTATTTGCGATAAGACTACCGCTAGCCGTAAATAGAGATTCAGCAATTATCATGCTCGAGAATTTGCCACAAATCATTCGTGGAGAAAAAAACCAGAGAGGTGAAGATTTCCAGATTTGTCCAAATGATACCCACTTTAACAAACAATGGAGTCTTCATAATACAGGTCAATGGGGTGGGACACCTGATGCAGATATTGATGCAGCTGAGGCATGGGAATATTCTACAGGAAGTAATTCAGTTATTTTAGGTATAGTTGAGAGAGATAATGCGGATTGGACTCATGACGATTTTGGTGACAAAATGTTTGGTGACCAATATACACCGGGTGATCATACTACACATGTTGCAGGGATTATGGCCGCGATTGGCAATAACGATTTGGGCGTTGCTGGAGTGGATTGGCATGCAAGGATTAATACCCAGCGTGCGGCAGGTTATGCGGTTCCTGAAATCGTTCAAGCGATGATTGATGCGGTGAATGCAGGTTCCAAGGCTATCAATTGTAGTTGGGGAATGCCAGACTATTCCCAAAATGTTTATGATGCGTTTGTATCTGCTTATCAGATGGGAGCTTTGCCAGTAGCAGCCATGCCTTACCCGGATCGAAACTGGGAAAATCCGAATGGTTTTGGTCCATGGATGCTTGCAGTGAACGCATCTAACGATGATGATGATTTTGCTAGTTACACAGTAGAGAAAAGGTATGTTGATATTGCTGCACCTGGTGGAGAGGAGTACGGCACTGCGCAGAGAATTTATTCTACTCTACCTAATGACTCTTATGGATATAATTATGGTACATCCATGGCAGCACCCCATGCAACTGGTGTAACTGGTCTTCTTCTTGCAGCAAATCCTAATCTAAAGAACTATGACCTCGAATGGATAATGAAATTGACTGCGGATGATAAAGGTGCACCAGGTTGGGATGACCGTTTCGGTTATGGTCGTTTGAATGCTGCCTCTGCAGTTAAACGAGTTATCGTGCCTTACGAGCTCGCAAGGAATGACGCCTCTTCACCAACTATGATTGCAGAGAATGTTTTGATTTATTTTATGAACAGAGCGGGGCAAGTGGAGTCAGGTACCTATGTATGTGATGTATACAGATTGCAACAGGTTATCAATTTCCCGACACCCTATGCTGTGCCACCTTATGGATGGTTCAGTCTCATCGGATATGACGATTATAATCCTAATTATTGTCGGGATTATCTTTATATGTCAGCATCTACTACTTCGATGACGCTTCGAACTTATTTCTATTGGGTAAAGATTGACCTAGGTCAGAACCCTGTTTATAAATGGGCGCCGGTCAACCCCAACATGATTCCACGGAAATACGTTATTCTCGGCCGAAAACCGATCAATACGCCTTCAAATCTTCAGGCTAAAGGAATTCCGAGCAGTAATAGCATTAAACTCACTTGGTACGACAACTCACATAACGAATTGAAATTTAAGATCGAAAGAAGCACCAATGGCACAACCTTTTATCTCTATGACAGTGTCGGTCAAAATGTGCGACAATATGTTGACAATGGCACAACCCAGGGCCAGAAATACTGGTATAAGGTTCAGGCTTGGGCACAGGAATTTTATTCCAATTATTCCAATATCGATGATGCCGTGGCCGGACTTGCCGCACCGTCAAATCTCATCGCTGTCAATCTGCCAACCTTAACTTCGGTAAAGCTTCAATGGGCGGATAATTCACTCATTGAAGCAGGCTTTCAGATTGCACGCAGGGTTGATGATGGGGCATGGAATGATAATTATAAGACCGTGGGCGCCGATGTCACCCAGTATACGGATACGGTTTCCTTCACGCATAAATACAATTACAAAGTGCGGGCCTATGATAGTCAGAGCAATTATTCTGAATGGTCAAATACGATCGAATTCACATCCGGTACGCTCGCCCAGTCCGATTATCCCGAGATGAGTGCGTTTAATAACCAGAAGAAGGTTATGCGAGGAACTGACGGCAAGATACATCTTATCTATTATAATGGCACCGCTATGTATCATACTTACTCTACGGATCATGGAGTAAACTTCAATCCCTGGTTCCATTTATATGTGAATCCTGTGGATACAACACCTGGTCTTGCCCTTAATGGCAATGAGCCATTTGTGGTCTATGGTAGTAACGAGTATTTTAGTGTCAGTGATTATCGAGTTCGGTATTATATCCTCTGGATCCGTGATCCCTTGCCATTTCCGCGTCGATTCTACAATTCATCAGCTACTACTCAAAATAGCCGGCCCATGCCACCTTCGATTGTTTATGCGGGTGATTCCTGTTATTTTGTCTTTAAGCATTATAATGGATCAATAATGGTTGTCGGACCGACACCAAATAATACAGCAATCCTTACGTATTCAAGTTGTGGCCATCTACCCTCGATAGGTTATGATGGGGCTGGCAGGCTTGTCGTGGTTGTTAAGAATGATGGCATTGCGCAACTTTATTATCGTCCGTTTAATTCTACTTGGTCTGCAGTCATGGGCATACCAGACCATATCTGGGTTTATGGTACTCCTTCACTTTGGGTAGGCAACAATGAAGTACGCATTGCCTTTGAAGGTGGTTACACAGATGCTACAGGCGATAAATATGGTCTGGTGTTTCTGAGATTCACCTGGTCAAGTGGTTCCAATACATACATTCTGCAACAAATTGAACTTATTACAGAAAACACTGATTGGTCAGCCTATGGCATCGAAGGTTATAGCTTTTTTGCCTCAACAGATATTGTCTTATGGAAATATCAGGATGATATATGGTATTCAAGAAGGGCTGGTGGATCATGGTCTGGTCCAGTTAATATTTCTAATACTCCTATTAATGTCTCTTCATATCCCCATGGTGTGGTATTTAGGAGCGGGATTAGAGATAAGCTTTTTGCCTTATGGACCGAGGAGGTTGGTAATGACTATTATTTAGTGCGTAAAATAATTTCATTACCTAATGATGTTGCAAATCCTATTGATGGAGTACAACAAGGTACTGAGATGCAATATACAGGGCCCTTCTACTTCGAAAGCATATATCCAAATCCGACAAAAGGAGTAATGAAAATCAGATTCATGTCGCCAGATCAGCGCAAAGTAACTGTAAGGCTGTATGATGTCACAGGAAGGATGGTTAAGAAACTATTCGACGGTAGGGCAAAGATCGGGCTGAATGAAATTCCACATTGTGGTAAGAACCTGCCGAGTGGTGTCTATTTTGTGCGGCTTATTACTGAAGACAAGTTGAAGACAGAAAAAGTAATCTTTTATCGATAGCTTATCATCTTATTGTTGGGCACAGGATATATTCCTGTGCCCTTCTTTTTTTGTCGTCGCGAGGTTGATCAGCTAATCAGAGCGGCAGACAACACAATCTTGCCGATGGTGTTACTTTTGAGCAGCAATTGGAAATAGAATTCAAAGGTACAATTGACGCTCATTTAGAAGAGTTGAGGAGATTCATTGCAAAAGTCAAAGAACAACAGGCAGGCTTTTTGGATCTCCTAGCTGCACAAAGCATACTCAACTATGAAAGATTATGGAACAATTATCAGAGACAATCTGCTGGCTTAAATGGGTTGGTTCAGTTTTTCGGCTCCGATTATTTCAAAGGGGCAAATGGCAAATGGGGTCAAATCTCTACTTTGAACATAAAGTACCTCAATGTTATTGATGCCATAGAAGTATATGAAAGGGGAAGTGTATATCAAAAGCCTATGTTCAAAGTAGAGATTTGACCCCACTGAGTTCCCTGAGTTCCTTTGCAGTCGGCTGTCTTTCAAAAGCCATATAGCCTGGTTTTTGGTAATGAGTCTTCAGGATTACAAGACGATTATAAGACGCTAGGAACACCAATAAAAATAGTACAGTCAGATGAAGTTGATTCTTTGAATCTGGCACTATCGTGTGGTATCGTACTGCATCATCTTTATTGTCAGGTAAAATGAGTTTGATTGTATAGGTGCTTAGTGTATACTTCTTAGTACCTGCTGATTAAAGACTTCCAGTATTTAACCTATAGTATATTTACAACATAAAATATACCACTTGATTTTCAGGAGACATTTTATATAATAGATAATGGTGTATGATAAAGAGATAGATTACTGGCTCAAGGCTGCAGCACATGATATTGATGTTGCCGAAACTCTATTTAAACACGGCAAAACGGTGCAATACTTTACGAAAATAAAGGAGTTTTATACATAGCTTCTAAAAGAGATGAAATAATAAGTGAAGTTAAAGATTTAATCGCAACTATAGAGAAAAAGGGTATTTCAATTTCTTCAGCGTATTTGTTTGGATCTTATGCAAAAGGAAAAGCGAATGAATGGAGTGACATTGATATTGCATTAATCTCAGATGATTTTTGTGGTATTAGATTCAAAGATGTTGAAAAATTGCTTACTTTACTTAAGAAATACAATAATTATATTGAATTTCATCCTTTCAAGACGGCAGATTTTAATCCCAGTAGTAACCTGTTTGTAAAAGAAATACAAGAGAATAGCTTGAGAATTAAATAGATTTGATCCTCAAGCCAAAACATCTAATTGTGTATGTAGTCCTCACCAGCTCATACAGTATTCTCTCAAAAAGCGTAGAGCGTAACGGACTGTTGACTTATTTTAAAAATAGGGTAGAATATATGATGACAATGTTGATTAAGAATGCTTGTGAGATACTTACGATGAAAGACGGTATCGGTGTAGTAAAGGATGCCTCAATACTCATTGAAAACGGTAGAATAAAAGCTGTTGGCAAGATAAAAACCGGTAAAAAGAAATTAGATACGATTAATGCAAGAGGTTGTGTGGTATGCCCGGGTTTTGTTGATTCGCATACACATCTGGTTTATGGTGGTTCAAGAGAAGATGAGTTCGCAATGAGAGTTAGTGGTGTTGATTAT
>JAUWLY010000209.1 GCA_030613445.1 Candidatus Stahliibacteriota bacterium
TAAAAATTTTATATAATTTATTATAGATTTTATATTTAAGTTTTTAGTTTTAAGTCTTAAGTGTTTATTGTTTAGGTTTTAGTTAGTAGGGAGTAGGGAGTAGGGAGTAGAAAGAAGACTATTAATACAAAAAACCAAAAATAGTTTTCCCCGAATCGATTGGCAGTTGTTTTCAGTAACTACGACTTAGATAGCTATTCAAGGGTTTTAACGAACATCATACCGGGCAATTGTTTGACTAGACCTTTTATTTCCAGTCCCAAGAGAGTATTCAATATTGAACTAGTAGGTTGCTCCAATGTTTCTGATAAAACATCGAGATAGGTGGGTTCAAGCGATAGGTTGTTCCAAATATCTATTTCGGTAGTGGTAAGCATTGTTTTTTTGTCCGCCTTTTCTTGCCTGGGGAATTTAATGTCTAATGTTTGTAAAATCTCATCAACCGAGGTTATTGGGATAGCCCCGTCTTTTATTAACCGATTTGTCCCAGCTGATGCCTTTGAATAGATATTCCCTGGAACTGCAAAGACATCTTTATTTTGATCCAGCGCCCAATTCACTGTATTCATAACTCCACTTTTCTCTTTTGCTTCAATCGCTATAATGGCTTTAGAAAGGCCAGCAACAATACGATTACGTTTTGGGAAATTATGGGCGAACGGTGGTGTTCCAATATTAAATTCGGAAATTACCGCACCATTATTCACAATTTCTTCCATCAGTTTTCTGTTTTCTGGTGGGTAACATATATCAACACCGCAACCCAGTACGGCAATAGTCCTGCCTTTCTGTTTGAGGGTTCCTTTGTGAGCCATTGTATCAACGCCTCTGGCCATGCCACTAATGACTGTGACACCTGCACGCGCCAAGTCTTCTGCGAAATGCTCAGCAATGCTTTTCCCGTAAACCGTTGCTCCTCTTGTGCCGATAACGCCCACTGAAATCTCATCCTCCGGTTTGATCATACCCCGAACGAATAAAATTGGTGGAAAGTGCACGATATTTCTTAACCAGGCTGGATATTCAGGAAAGTTGTAGGAGATAACCTTGATGTTGAGCTTGCGGAACAGATCATATTTTCGTTTTGTCTCTTCTCCCCGTTTATAAACGAGGATTCTGTGCGCAATATCTTGTCCAACAACTTCAATTAACGAGTGAGCTGCTGCAGTGCCAATTGCCGCCGGTGTCTTGAAGCATTTCAAGAGAAGGTAAAGGATATGGTCGGTTATTTTATCTATTGATAAAAGATCGATGAAATTGAGGGCATCATACATTTTCTAATTCTTCTTTGATGATTTTGTGAACGTCAGGGCTAACGTCCTCTAGAATTTTCAGAATGCTTGCAATCACCTCATCATCCAGTGTTAGGTCTCTAATCATATCAGAAAACTCAAGGGGTTGGAGTGTGGCAAGTTTTGCTAATGCTATCGATGCTTCCTCTTTAACCGTTGGGTTTTGGTCATTCACCAAAAGTTCAACAAGTGAATCTACTATTTTGACATTACCGATTTCACCGAGAGAAAGACACGCCGCTGCTCTTGTGAACCAGTAGCCGCGGGTAAGCAGTCTCTTCAGCCTAGGCACGACACGATTACCGTATATAGCCAGTTTATATGCCGCTTTCTCACGCAGTGTCCAGGATGTATCTTCCAGAACTTTAAGCAGAATTTTGATGCTGTCTTTCTCGTTGACACCATTTAGCTTATCAAGTATTTTTACTTTCTTTTTTATACTGGAACTCTCGAGTAATTTAAGGATCGTCTCTTTATCCTGCTTAAACTTGATCTTCATTAGCTATGGTTTTTAGCAACGTTTTGGTCCCAGCACCGGTTAATGCTGAAACATAGAAAGTCTTCTCTGGTATGTTGTATTTCGGCATATTATCTAAGAGATCCAGCTTGTTAAAAACAACAATGCGCGGCCTTTTTAGTAGCCGGTTACTATGATCCTTAAGTTCTTTCAGAATACATGCATAATGTTGTAGTGGATTCGAAACGGATGCATCGATTACCAGGATGATCAATCTGGTTCTTTCGATATGTCGGAGGAAGAGCAATCCTAAACCCTTCCCCGAGTGAGCTCCTTCAACAATGCCAGGCATATCTGCGATTACGATGTTTCTATGCGTACTCCTAAGGACACCGAGATTAGGTGCAAGCGTGGTAAAAGGATAAGCTCCGATCCGTGATTTCGCGTTCGTGAGAGCGTTCAGTAAAGTTGATTTGCCTGAATTCGGTAATCCAACCAAGCCTATATCGGAAATCAATTTCAAAACTATCGTAAGAGTATATGTTTCACCTTGACAACCTGAATCAGCACGACGCGGCGTGAGGTTTGATTTTGTTATGAAATGGACATTGCCACGACCACCTTTACCGCCTTTTGCAACGAGCAACTTCTGGTTGTGGATCAGTATTTCGTCCAGAACCTTTTTGTCATTTGATACGACAATACCTAAAGGGGTACTGATAAACACATCTTTTCCTTTTTTGCCAACCATCTTTTTACCTTTGCCATGAATGCCCCGACCAGCTTTGTAGTGGGGTTTGATTTTCAAATCGTATAGGGTTTGAAGGTTTTTCTTTCCGATGAGGTAAACCGAACCACCATTACCACCATCTCCGCCATCTGGACCACCTCGGGGAACAAACTTCTCACGCCGAAATGATATACAGCCGTTACCGCCATTACCTGCGGTGATGAATATTTTCGCCTCATCGATGAATTTCATACAATGAATTATATTGAATACAAAAAGGGAGTCAATAATAAAATCTAATATAGGTTATCATCCAAAACCAGATGATACCGCATTATTGTCTATTTGTACTCCATATAATAGGAGCCCTCATTCTCTATCGTTTCCCTTTCTGAGTACTCAACTCCATAGTCCTTGCGATTTTCGATTATTTCCAGAACATAATCTTCATACGATTCTCCCTCAGCTCTACTGAATGTCAATCCTGGAAATTCATAGGCATCAAGTTCCCATCTTTCAGTATCGTACCAATAGCCGAGACAGAAAATGACAAAATCACCTGATTTTGCTTTCAATATGACATCAGCCGCATCATCATTATCTTTCCATACGTCGATTACCGTAAAATACAGAGCCCAGTTGTGATTTTTGATAAACTTCTCCAGGCGACGGAAATAGTGTTCTTGTTCTTCTATGGTGAATTCAGTATCCGCCTCAAAGAAATGGACATCGTCAGCATAGACATTCTGTTTGACTTTTTTCACAAAATCAAGCACAATTCGTTCGACTTCATGTTTGGGTGTGTGTTTCGGCGTTGATGTTTTACCGCCACCACACGCAATGATGAGAAGAATGAAGAATGATAACTTAAGCCCTTTATTCATATACACTCCTTTATGAAAAGCATATCTAGAATGTCAGGAAAATCAAGGGGGTAGCTTACTGAATTCTTTTTTGTTATTTCTTTTTGAGTTTTTTCCTTAAGGCCTTTGTTACTACTAGAGGAACGAGATGTGAAATGTCGCCATTTAGTGACGCGATCTCTTTGGCTAAACTCGAACTAATGAAGATGTATTTTTCCGAAGGCATTAAGAATATCGTTTCTATCTTTGGTGCCAGTTTTCGGTTCATAAGGGTTAATTGAAGTTCGTAGTCGAAATCAGAGACCGCTCTCATCCCTCTGATTATTGTCGTAGCCCCTAACTTTTGCGCAAAATGCACTAAAAGGGTTGAGAATCCCATGGCTGTTATTTTCTTCTCTTTACGGAAAACCGTTTTAACAAGTTCAACTCTTTCTTGCAGGGTGAAAAGAGTGTTTTTCGGGCGGCTACTCACTCCGATGACTATCTTATCGAATATCTTGATCGCTCGACAGATAACATCGATATGGCCATGGGTTATGGGATCAAAAGTACCAGCATATATTGCTTTCTTCATTTTACTCTCGTCTTTTGTTTTTATTACTCTGGACAATAAATGTCACGATCGTATTTCCATACTGTTTCTTCTTAAAAACTGAAAAATGATCAGGTAGGGCAAATTTGTCTTCCGGGCTGTGCTCGACAATTATGACTCCACCTTCATGTAATAGGCTATGGGATACAATGAGTATTAGAGTTTTCTCAAGATAATTACTATGATAGGGGGGATCAAGAAAAATGAGGTTAAAAGATCGTTTTTTGAGTTTTCTCAGACCTGCTCTAAAATCGCCTCTTATGATTTCTGTTTGCTCAGAAAGTGACAGTTTAGCTATGTTCTCGGCAAGTATCTTTGTTCGTTTCTCGACAAAGATACAATTCGCTGCGCCGCGTGAAATCGCTTCGATACCCAAAGCTCCACTGCCGGCAAAGACATCTAAGATCCTGGCCGCGTTTACGCGGGGTCCAATAATGTTGAAAATTGTTTCTCTGACGATACTTCTTGTTGGTCTGGTCCCCGTTTTGGAAACCTTAAGTCGCCGTCCTTTGCTATCACCGCCAACTATTCTCATATTCTTATCTAAAAATATCGTAATCTGTACTTTCTTAGTGGCCGAGAATAGACTGATCTACGCTACTTTCTATACGGAAGCAAACTCCCTATTTTATTATTGTTGGCGTTATGAAAATCAGAAGTTCACGATCCTCAATACTTGTCGTTGTCTCTCGGAATAACGCACCGAGTATCGGAATGCTTTTGAGAATCGGGATACCCTTCACTGATTTGGTCTCTTTGCGCCTGATAAAACCACCGATTACCACCGTGTGGCCGTCTTTAACGAGCACTTTCGTGTCGGCTTCTGATGTTGTGATAATTGGTCTGCCAGCAAGAGCTGAAGCACGATCGAGTTCACTAACCTCAGCGTGGATATCCATTGTAATCTCTTCCAAAGAATTTATGTGTGGTGTAACTTCTAGTTTCGTGCCAACCGTGTAGAATTGTATGACCGTGTTACCCGACATGTCTCTGGTGGGAATACCGAATCTCTGACCTCCCAGAATACTGGCTTTTTCGTTGTCAACCGCTGATATCCTGGGTGTAGAAATAGTTTGAGCTTTACCACTCTCTTCAAGCATGCTAACGAGCGCATTGACCTGGGCTAGTGACGGTATGCTTCCGATATTGAATATTCCGTAACCGACAATTGAAGATTCTTCGGGGCCACTGGTAACATCGGCTCTTAGTATCCGACTCTCTAACCCTTTGAGTGTCCAGTTGATGCCTAAACCCCTTGAATAAGAGGCGTCTACATCAATAACCTTACATTGAATTTCGACTTGTGGAGTTGGTGTATCGAGTAGCTTTACGAGTTGTTGAATTCTTTGATGAATGGGGTCAACCTCGGTAACGACGAGAGAATTTGTCCGTTTATCAATATTTGCTTTACCTTTTGGAGAAAGCATTGCCTCTATTTTATCAAGCATCCTCGTAGGTGTGGCGAATTCCAGTTTGTATATTTTTGAACTCAATGGTAAGTCATAGTCTTGTTTGTTGAGGTTATCAGCCGTATCAACTCTAATAACGCCAGGGTCTTCCCG
>JAUWLY010000157.1 GCA_030613445.1 Candidatus Stahliibacteriota bacterium
GAAGAAGTTGAGTTGATGGATGTCTCTCCTGAGCAGGTATTTAGTCCAACCGCCACAATTATCCCTTTTCTTGAGCACAATGATGCAGACCGTGCCCTCATGGGTTCGAACATGCAACGCCAAGCTGTACCTCTGCTCGAGCCTGTTCTGCCACTAGTCGGAACGGGTATGGAGGAACGCATCGCCAAGAATTCAGGCACCCTTCTCTTAGCCGAAGAAGAAGGCAAGGTCTCTTATGTAGATGCCCAGAGGATAGTTGTGGAAACGAAACAAGGAGTTAAGAAGCGTTATCTCCTATCAAAGTTCCTGAGATCCAACCAAAATACCTGCATCCATCAAAAACCGCTTGTCAAGATGAACCAAAAGGTTAGAAAGGGTGATGTACTGGCTGATGGTTACGCAACAAAAGAGGGTGTTCTTGCACTCGGGAAGAATGTGCTCATCGCCTTTATGCCATTCTTGGGGTTTAATTTTGAAGATGCCGTAATTCTTTCTGAACGACTGCTAAAAGAAGATACGTTTACTTCAATCCACATATTGGAATTCGATTGTGAGGTTAGGGAGACAAAACTCGGCCCTGAAGAAGTAACAAGGGATATACCTGGAATCAGTGATTTTCTGCTTAAGGATCTAGATGAATATGGCATAGTCCGTATGGGTGCTCATGTCGGTCCTGACGACATATTGGTTGGCAAAATTACGCCCAAAGGTGAAACTGAACTAACCCCAGAAGAGAGACTGATGCGTGCTGTCTTCGCTGAAAAAGCAATAAATGTAAGAGACACTACCTTGCGAGTAGAACCTGGCGTAGAAGGAGTTGTAATCGACCGAAAAATCCTCACCCGACGAACAACCGATCCATTAGCGAAACTCGTTGAGGAAGAACGCAAACTCAGAATCCAAGAAGAATTTTCAACCCTATACGAAGAAACCCTCGTATTCCGTAACAAGCTACTAAAAAAGCTACTCTCTGGACATACTGTAGCTTCCTCAATAAGAGATGAAAAAGGAAAAATATTGCTAAGAAAAAGAAGTACGTTTGAGGAAAAATCATTCGATGAATTGAGGGCTATGAAGATTACTGCGGATGACAAGTACGTCAGGGCTGTGAAGTTAAATGACGAGGTTGAGCAAGTCGTCCTTGAAGGTGAAGAAAAACTACAACAGATCGTTGCAGATAAGAAAATTGAAGAGGATAAGCTGTTGCGAGGTGATGAATTGCCACACGGTGTACTTAAAATAGTAAAGGTATTTATTGCCCAGAAAAGAAGAATTTCAGTTGGTGATAAAATGGCTGGACGCCACGGGAATAAGGGTGTCGTGGCAAAAATAATGCCTGAAGAAAATATGCCGTTTTTGCCTGATGGTACACCGATTGATATAGTCCTAAATCCACTCGGTGTACCTTCGCGAATGAATGTCGGTCAAGTCATGGAGATGCATCTAGGCTGGGCAGCAGAAAAATTGAAGTTCTATGCAGTTTCACCAGTTTTTGACGGCGCAACAGTCGGCGAAATTAAGGAGAAGCTCCTGGAAGCAAACCTACCAGAAGACGGTCAGATTGAGCTACGCGATGGAAGAACAGGTTTACCATTTGACTCAAAGATCACGGTTGGCTTCATGTATATGCTAAAATTAATACATATGGTCGACGAGAAAATACATGCTCGATCGACTGGACCTTACTCGCTCATCACCCAGCAACCACTCGGTGGTAAAGCTCAATTTGGTGGTCAGCGGCTGGGGGAAATGGAGGTTTGGGCATTAGAAGCCTATGGTGCAGCATACACACTTCAGGAAATGTTAACTGTCAAATCGGATGATGTCGAAGGTCGGGCAGCCATGTACGAAGCTCTAATACGCGGGAAAAATCCCCCAAGACCACGTGCACCTGCATCGTTCAATGTTCTCCTTAAGGAACTCCAGGGACTCTGTTTCAATATAACCTTTGAGAAAAAGGAGGTTTCCCGTGAGAAGTAGAGACTTCGGAGGTATTGACCTCATGGATTATAATGGACTAAGAATAAGCATTGCTTCACCCGATACAATACAGTCATGGTCTCGAGGTGAAGTAACCCGGGCGGATACGATAAACTATCGAACACAACGTCCTGAAAAAGATGGCTTGTTCTGCGAACGAATCTTCGGGCCGGTAAAGGATTTTGAATGCTCCTGCGGCAAGTATAAAAAAGCCAAATACCGCGGTACGATATGTGACCGCTGTGGTGTCGAAGTAGCCGCCGCTTCAGTTAGAAGAAATCGAATGGGCCACGTCGAGTTAGCAGTACCAGTCGCTCATGTTTTCTACTATAAGATCCCACCGAGTAAAATCGGCTTGCTATTAGACCTGTCGATAAATCAACTCGAGGCGATTTTGAACTATGAGGCTTATATCGTGCTGGAATCGGGCGATTCACCGTACCGGAAAAGTGAAGTACTAGTTGAGGAAGAATACCGCGACGCCAAGGAGAAATACGAAGGGTTCAAAGCAGACATGGGTGGTCAACCTATCTATGACTTGCTCAAAGATATTGAGCTCGAGAATTCATCATCGGATCTAAGAATCCGGTTAGAAAAAGAAACCCTGAAAGCACGACGTTTCCAGCTTCTCAAGAAGTTAAAACTGGTTGAGGCCTTCAGGCTATCAGGCAACCGACCTGAGTGGATGGTTCTCACAAAACTACCAGTAATCCCACCAGACCTTCGGCCCCTCGTTTCCCTTGAAGGTGGAAGATATGCAACCTCTGATCTGAATGATCTCTATAAACGCGTTATCACTCGTAACAACCGCGTGAAATCAATAACCTCGGGTATAAAAACGCCCGAAGTCATTGTACGCAACGAAAAGAGAATGCTGCAAGATTCAATTGACGCTCTCCTTGATAATTCAAGACGCGCCAGACCTATTAAAGGTAGAGGAAATAGACCACTCAAGTCGCTTGCTGAAGCACTCAAAGGAAAACAAGGTAGATTCAGAAGAAACCTTCTTGGCAAACGGGTTGATTATTCAGGTCGTTCAGTAATCGTTGTGGATCCATCCTTGAAATTATACGAGTGCGGGATACCAAAGGAAATGGCTTTGGAACTGTTCAAACCAATGATCGTCAGGAAACTCGAAGAACGCGGTGTGGTTGATTCTGAGAGAAACGCCAGACGCCTAGTAAGAGCAAAATCTACTGAGGTCTATGAAATACTTGACGAAATCATCAGTGACCGACCCGTTATACTGAACCGTGCACCGACACTACACCGAGTATCCATCTTGGCATTCTTGCCAGTGTTAAGGGAAGGAAGAGCCATTGCCATACACCCCATGGTCTGTCACCCATTCAACGCAGACTTCGATGGTGATACGATGAGTTTACACATACCATTATCTCCTGAAGCGATACTGGAATCATATATGCTCTTGCTTTCCATTCATAATATACGTTCACCTGCAGATGGTCGAGCCCTCATGGCACCGAGTCAGGATATTGTCATCGGACTTTATTATCTAACAAAAGAGAAAAAGGGCAAAGATAAAAAACCATGGTTATTCTCATCGGCGGATGAAATAGAAATAGCGCTTACCAATCGTGTTGTCACGCTTCACGATCCAGTTAAGTATAAATCTAAGAATAAAGTAATCGACACAACAACAGGACGCGTTCTCTTCAATAATTTGCTTCCTGAAGAAATGCAGTTCCGGAATCAAACAATGAACAAAAGGAGACTTGAAGACATTGTCGATGAGTGTCTTGATAAATTCGGTACGGAAAAGACTATTGAATTACTGGATAGCATGAAAAGAGCGGGATTTGAATACGCCACAAAATCAGGACTCACAGTAGGTATTGATGACATGATTAGCCCACGGATCAAGGAAAAAATATGGCAAAAAGGTACTAAAGAAGTAATAGAAATAAACCGCGCCCACAAAAACGGTCTCATCTCAGAGAATGAACGCTACAATAATGTAATCGACACTTGGACGCGAGTTGCCATGGATATCGAGGAAAATCTCCTGGAAGATCTTGAAAAAAACCGGGACGGATTCAATCCCTTGTATATGATGGTTGATTCTGGAGCCCGTGGTTCGCGTAACCAAGCCTGTCAAATCTGCGGTTTGAGAGGTCTGATGTCAAAACCGCAGCGCAAAGTAACGTCCGTACAGATCATTGAAACACCGATTAAGTCATCCTGTAAAGAAGGTCTCTCAGTCCTTGAATACTTCATCTCGACACACGGGGCACGCAAGGGATTAGCTGATACTGCTTTAAAAACCGCGGACGCTGGTTATCTGACACGCCGCTTAGTTGATGTTGCTCAAAACGTTATCATTACAATGAAAGATTGCGCTACTATCATGGGACAGGAAATAAGTGCCCTCAAAGAAGGTGAAAAAATAGTCGAACCGCTAAGTGAACGAATTGCCGGTCGCGTCGCCCTCGTCGATGTCATCGATCCACTCACTGATGGAATGATCGTTAAAGGTGGTGATGAAATACAAAATGATCAGGCAATGAAAATCGAGAAGAGCGGCATCGAGAAAATCAAGGTAAGATCAATCCTGACTTGTGAAGCATCAATGGGTGTATGTGCAAAGTGCTATGGTAGAAATCTGGCAACTGGTAAAATGGTTGAGATAGGTGAAGCCGTCGGCGTCATCGCCGCACAGTCAATTGGTGAACCAGGTACCCAGCTGACACTGAGAACATTCCATGGTGGCGGTGTGGCATTGAGGATTGCTGAAACCACTTCAAGAAACGCCGACATCTCTGGGGTTGTCAATTTCGAAAACCTCTCTGGTGTAGAAAAACCAGACGGCAACGTGGTGAGCCTAAACGACAAAGGTCGGATGATCATAAAACGTAAAGACGGCAGAAAAATGAGCTACAATATCCCAATCGGCGCGGCAATCTATCCTAAAAAGAGCGATACGATAACCGAAGGTGATATGCTTTTTGAATGGGATCCATATTCAATACCCATTGTTTCACCAGCTGGTGGGCGGATCAAGTATATTGACATTGTCCCCGGTATAACACTCCAAGAAAACTGGGTGGATGAAAGGTCAGGTGGCAAACAACTGGTTATCGTTGAAGATCGAGTTCGCCACCACCACCCGAAAATCAATATCCTGAACAACACAAAAAAAGTCCTCAAGACCTTCTCCATCCCAGCCGGGACATATTTACTGGTTAAAGATGGTGACAAGATCACACCCGGCACACTCATTGCAAGAATACCTAAGGAAATAGGTAAAAGCAAAGACATCACCGGTGGTTTACCACGAGTCGAAGAATTATTCGAATCAAAAATAGTAAAAAATCCGGCGGTGGTCACAGAGATCGATGGTATCTGTGATGTCCAAGAAGAAAAAGGAACATGGAAAGTGGTTGTTACACCAGAAGTCGGCGATGCAAGAGATTACAAAATACCTACCACAAGATATCTAAAAGTACACTCGGGTGAATTTGTACGTGCTGGTGATCCGCTTTGTGAAGGAGCCATAGACCCGCACGACATTCTCAGAATAAAAGGACCTATGGAGACCCAGCGTTTCTTGGTTAATGAGATACTCGAAGTCTATAGAATTCAGGATGTTAAAATCGATGATAAACACATCGAGGTAATCGTTCGACAGATGCTGCAAAGGGTAAAAATAGAGGAACCAGGCAATACGCCATTCGTCGGTGGCGAAATAACCGATAAGCGACGCGTCATCCACATTAACCAACAGGCACTTGTTGAAGGCAGAAAACCTGCCACTTATCGACCGATTCTTCTTGGGATAACAAGAGCAGCGCTCTCGACTGAATCGTTCTTTTCGGCTTCGAGTTTTCAGGAAACAAGCAAAGTACTCGCCGATGCTGCGGTCGAAGGGAAACTAGACTGGCTTGAAGGACTCAAAGAGAATGTTATCGTGGGTAGAATAATCCCGGCAGGTACTGGTCTTGCGAAATTCCAGAAAATCCGCCTAGAACATCAAGAATCCGAGGAAGCCAAGACAGAATAAAATAGCTGCAAACGAATACTAAAAGAAATACATAGCAAGACCGGTGAGAATCGGAACCGCAAAATTATCATTAAGGGGCAATGGTAGAGACTCAAAAACCGAAGCAGCAATGGCTCCGATTAACAAAGGTTTCATCGGCAAAGTCTCAGGCAAATAGTATATCACTACAGCAACTGCCAGCGATACCAGCAAGAAACCAAGACTACCCATAATCGTCTTCCCTTTGAATAATTCTGGGCTTTTTATATTCTGCCCAAGGATTGCTGCAAACGTATCTCCTATAATGGTATAGGCACATGCAACAACAACAATTGGTTTTTTAAACAGTAGCGAGGTCACCAGACACCCTAAAAGTAGATAGGTCGCACCACTCAATCGGGTAAATTCATGTCGGCGGAGAAATGATCCGAAGAATAAAATAAACCCTTCCTTGACCCCATTGACATGGAGTCGCAAGAAATCAACTGTAACCACTACGACACATATTGCCAAAAGTGTTAGCCGACCAGACCGCGGGGGTAACAGATAGTAAACCATGGGGATAAATATCGCCCATAGATTCATGAGTTTTCGAAAAATCTCGGCTTTTATTAAAATACGAATCCGCCTGAGAATTTATTGGAATCGTGGAGATCTGAATGAGTTACGAATGCATAGTCGAGGCTAAACCATTTATATTTCACACCCATGCCTTGTTTATAGTTGCCCCTGTATAGCCCAGGTCGACCAAAGATAAAATCCTTGTAAGCACATTCAAAACCAAGGTTCAAATCAAAACCCTCAGTATCAAGGGATTTAACAATATCGCA
>JAUWLY010000250.1 GCA_030613445.1 Candidatus Stahliibacteriota bacterium
AGCGCTTACCTGCCGAGGAAGTTGTGTTATTACTCAATGAGGTACTTACAGTCATGACCAAGATCATTTTCAAATATGAAGGGACGGTCGATAAATTTATTGGCGATTCTATAATGGCAGTTTTTGGCGCACCCATGGCTCATGATGATGATACTGACCGCTCGATCCACGCCGCAGTAGGAATTCAGAAATCGATACTCGAAATGGGCGTGCAGAAAAAGAAAAAAGGCCACGAAATTATAAAAGTCGGTATTGGGATTAATACCGGTGAAGTGGTAGTTGGGAATATCGGAGCAAAGGTCCGTCTGGATTACACGGTTATCGGTGGTTCAGTCAATATCGCGAATAGACTTCAGGAGGTTGCTGGGGGTGATGAAATAATCATATCGGAAGATGTATTCAAGGAAACCAAAGTTCCCTATAAATTTTCTGAATCCATGCTTATTAAAGTAAAGGGGAAAGAAGATCCGGTTAAGATCTACCGAGTTCTCTACTGATTTAGCCGATAAGCAAACTAAATATTGCACCACCCAAAATTAGAAAAATCGGCTCAATCTTCATAAACAGAAGAATAATCAGAGTAACAACCCCGAATATTCCATATGGAATATTGAGCCAGTTCAGTGAAACAAAAAGAATCCCGGTGGACAATAAGATTGCCACAACCGCAGATTTTATACCGTTGAAAAAGGACATTACATATTTGTTATTGCCGACTTTTTTGTATATTTTCACCAATATCATAAGCATAACAAAAGAAGGCAAGAAAATGCTGAGTGTTGCAATTATGGCTCCAGGGATGCCCATGACTTTGAAACCTACAAATGTTGCTGTGATTGCGACCGGACCTGGTGTCATTTGTCCCAGTGCTATGCCATCAAGAAATTCCTGAGGGCTAAGCCAGCTTCTTGTATTGCATACTTCATTTTTAATAAAAGGGATTGCTGCATAGCCCCCGCCAAATATGATTGCACCGATTTTGAGAAATACTGCCGCCAAGGTGATTGCTTTTTTCCCCTGGAATACAAATAAAGGTATCGCGAAAAAACATTGTTTGGCAGTTTTAACATGGTCTAATCCTACTCTGAGAAACCCGCAGATAAGGACAGTGAGAATCGGATCGAATTTTACAAGAAAGAGAATTAAGGCAAAGAGGAAAATAATAATACCCTTGATGTCTTTTATTAAAACCCTGCCCATGTCATAGGCAGCCCAGAGAATAATTGAAGTCATTACTGCACCAATCCCCTTGAATATTTGAGTAACACCGGGGAGGGATTGATAGGTAAGGTAAAACCACGAAAGGACTAACATAAGTACAAAAGACGGTAAGAGCAAAGCGGTTGCAGCGACGACTGCTCCTTTGACCCCAAAGAGGTGATAACCTATATATTCACAGTAGTTCGGGATAAACGGGCCAGGTAACATCTGTCCCATAGCAACAGCAGTGCACAGGTCGTCGTCAGTTACCAATTTTCTCTTTTTGACACATTCTGCGCGCAAAATGGCGAGCATGCCAATACCGCCGCCAAAGCCGAGGAGTCCAACCTTAAACAGTGCTTTAGCAAGTTCTTTTGGGGTTTTCATTTTATTTGTTGAGACTGCCAGTTTGAAAGCCGGCAAGATCAAGGACCGCATATTTATAGCCGAGTTTCTCAAAGTATCTTACAATTTTTTTGCGGTTCTTTAGTACGACATTGAATTCACTGGGATACACGTCAATGCGCGCAACAGGAAAGTGGTCACGGCCACGAATCTGGGATCGCTTAAGTCTCCCCAGGTAGATTTCAGCTTTACCAATTCTTTGAAGGATAGCCTTGTTTATCTTTATTCCATACGGGATTCTCGACGCTAAACAAGCCATTGATGGCTTGTTCCAATTAGACAGGTGCAGTTTCTTCGCCAGTATTCGTATTTCTTCTTTGGTTATTCCGCTTTCGATAAATGGCGACTTTATCTTCAGTTTTTTCAATGCCCTGATGCCAGGTCGGTAATCAGATAGATCGGATTTATTGCTCCCTTCGATCACTGAATAGTTATATTTGGCGGCAATTTTCTTAATACGCGCAAAGAGCTCAAGCTTACACAAGTAGCAACGATTCTTTGTATTGCTCACAAACTTCGGGTCGGTCAATTCATGGGTTTGAATAAAAAGGTGTTTGCAGCCAAGAGATTTGGCAAACTTCTTAGCATCCTCGATTTCTTTTTTTGGGTGAAGAGGTGATACCGCGGTTACCGCGATAACATTTTCTTTTAATGTCTGGGTTGCGAGCTTCAGAAGTAGACCTGAGTCAACACCGCCTGAAAATGCGACGACCACACCATTATAATTGCTGAGCCCAGCTTTTATTTTTTCAAGTTTGCTCTGCACCTAATTCTCTTAAAGGCAATGTGAATCCTAATTTACTATGAAAGGATAAGTGAAATAACAGACTGGTTCTATAGCTAAACCAGATAGGGCAAGAATTCTTTGCTGATTGGTGGCTGTTTTTCCCATCGGGCGAGTTCATTCTTGTCGTCAAAAATAATCACCGTTGGGATATCACTAACCTCGTGAAATGCCCCTTCAGTCAAACCATCGATCGTTTCCATATCATAATATTCTATTTGTGCAGCGAAATTTTCTTTCTTCTTAAAATACTCAATTTTTTTCCGAGTGTCCTTACAGACCGAACATGTCGCTTTCCCGAAAACATAGACTTTTTTCATCATGCCTCCTCGAACAGATAAATACGTAAAAATGTCTAAAGAGTCGTCAAAAGACACAAATATCTTTTTTCTATAGTGCCTTCTCAAATTTAATACACTATTCTAATCGGAATTTATAAAATGTCAAGTCTAGAATAATTTCCGGAAACTTGAGAATCTCGGTTTGCTTTATGTCTTCAGTTTTGCCTTGAAGATCACCGTTACAAAAAGCTCAATAAAGAAACCGTAGATAATGCCCATTACTACTGAACCGACAAGAATAAACATCTCTTTGCCCGGCACCATGAAACCGCCAAACGCCATTGGTATACTAATAATTAGCCCTATCAATATGCCGTGAAGCCACCACTTGATTCTCAAAACGCTGATACCGATTGCAAAACCGATTAAACCACGGCTAAGGATTGTTGATACAATAATCGACCAGTGACAGCTTTCTCCACCTGAAGCCATTAATCCCCAGCACACAAAACCTGAGGCAATGCCAAAGAATATAGCAAGCCAGAATCTTTTTGGATTGAACATATGTCCTCCTTCGATAGTAAGGATATCGTTATGCCGGGTTTTGTCAAGGTACCAGACAGAAATTTGGAAACCCTCACCCTATCCCTCTCCCTAAAAAAGGGAGAGGGTGTATTAATTGGTTACTTTTCTCTCCTCTCTGAGGAGAGGACAAAGGTGAGGAGTTCATTTAATAAATTCATAATCAAGGGATAAAGATGTGTCCAAGTTTCTACTCAGATAATTGACTTAAGGCGATTTTTGAGTAGAATGAAACGAGGGGGAAATCCTTTAATAAGGTCAAGGGCTAAACCTTTAGGAGAAGCTTAATGTCCTATAGACAAAGCGATATCCTGAAACTTTTTATGATTTCATACGTATTATCTATAAAGGGGTTAAACAAGGAGCAGGAATGGATAAAATAGTGAACTTATTCACAGCACCATCTAAGGTTTTTACTGGTTTGAAAGAAAAACCAGAGTGGACAAAACCTTTTATCATCGTATTAATTATCATTGCGCTCAGCTCGTCATTTACAGTGATGCTGGCAAAAGACGCAATAATCACAAAGCAGGAAGAAGCATTTCAAGAAAGAGGTATGAGTGATGAGCAGATTGAACAGGCAAAGAAATTTATCCAAGGGCCTTTGCCAATAGTGTTTGCCGGTATTGGCGGCGCAATAGTTGTCGCGGTACTTTTATTGCTCTTTGCAATGGTATTGAAGTTGCTTGTTCCAGTATTTGGCGGAACGAGTGCTTTTAAGAGCGTTTTTTCAGTTGTTAGTTTTTCCGCTTTGATAATGATCCCTGCCGCAGTACTTAAGCTGCTGCTTGTTGCGATCACCAAATCTCCATATGTAACAACCTCCCTTGCCTTAGTTACTCCCACCATGGAAAAAACTTCATTTCTCTATCAGTTCCTGGCTGGTTTTGACTTCTTTATTATCTGGGAAATGATCCTTGTCGCGATTGGTATAAATATTGTCAGCGGGGTCAAGAAACAAAACGCCTATATTCTTGTATTCCTCGTCTGGTTCGTATCGATTTTTGTTGGTATCGGTCTTGGTTCCTTACGTGGGCCAGGCGGCTAGGCAGAGAAAACATGATAATGCTTCTACTTTTTGCCCAGGTTGATTCATTATCAATGGATCAGGCTATTGAGCAGTTATTAGCACAAAGTCCAGCGTATTATGAGGCAAAGGTATCTTTGGAAAAATCGCGCATTTTGTTCTATGAGACTTTAAGCAGTCTTTTACCGACGATCTCATCCACGGCGCAATATACTCGAACAGAGATCAATAATGTTGAAACCAGCATGTATTCAGGCACGTTAAACCTGAATCAGCCGCTTTTTGATCTGGATATAATAAGTTCAGTTTTTGTCAGTGGGCGACAGATAAAAGGCAGCAGGATTCTCTATA
>JAUWLY010000229.1 GCA_030613445.1 Candidatus Stahliibacteriota bacterium
CCGATTGCCAAAACTGCTGAGAACCAAAATGCCATTGGCGCGACGATCTTCAGCGGACCCCTGCAATTACCTAAGGACAAGAAGTGCGAGGTCTTTGATATTACTGGAAGAGTTGTTGAACCGAGTAAGATAGTACGAGGCATCTACTTTGTTGAAGTTGAGGGGAAAATTACACTAAAGGTAATAAAGGTAGAATAGAGAGGACTTATGAGTAAATCCGTAAAATGGTCGTTTATCATTGTTCCTGCGCTAATCTTACCAATTATCATTCCCGCTCAAGAATGGGTGGCGCGGTATGACGGGATATGGGGTCACCTATGAAAAAATTGCAGCTCACTAATTAGAAAATTGCTTGTTTAGTTAGTTGCTTGAAAACAAATAAGAATGGAAGTGAGGAACAATGAAAAAAAGAAAACTTAAGCTTTAAAAGAATCCCAAAAAGGCTATTAGATCTGATCAACCGGTTGTTACAAAAAAGAGCCACATAAACTATCACGGGGGAGTTTGCTCTGAAAGGAGTATTAAGCCCAAATCAAAGAAGAGAAAAAAATAGCGAATCAGATTATAAACAGCATCAGAATACTTATTTAAAAGAAAAAAACTGAAAATCCAACCTTCTTCCTTTTTTAAGCAGCTCTGTCGGATAGAATGTTCCTCGCCAGATAATCCCACCTCTTTTAGCACCCAATACAGCAGCTCTTATATTACAAATCGTCATGATTGTTATGCCAATAGGCAAAAATAGAGCGGGTAAGATTGCACGATTCATCCACCTATTTACTGAAATGGAAATGACCAAAACAACCGCAATCATGGTTAAACCTAAAAGTCGAATATAAGGAATATCTCCCATCAATAACGCAAAAAAGGGCGACATCTCCAATGCAAACGATATCAAACTCATGACAAAAAGCCGCACTGCACTAAAGTTACCAAAGACAGTAAATATTGCACGCTCTGAGCCAATTGCCATTTCACCAAGTGAACGATAAAAATGAACCCCAACGTACCTACGACCATTGACCAAAGAGCTGCGGGCTCCTGATTTTTTAAGCATCTGGCCGAGTGCTACATCATCACATACCTCAAGTTTCAACCATTCGAACCCCTTAG
Organism: Candidatus Stahliibacteriota bacterium; assembly: GCA_030613445.1. Lineage (GTDB taxonomy): Bacteria > Hydrothermota > Tepidihabitantia > SM23-42 > SM23-42 > JAUVZL01. The sequence continues at coordinate 1,114 of JAUWLY010000229.1, forward strand.
TTTTCTCAAACGCAGTCCGACGAACGAGATTGAATGAACCAGAACCTACAAAGGCTTTAGATTTCTCATCTTCTATTGCCCAGACCCTGGTCCACGTACACAACATGCGGATAAACATTGATAATACAGTATCCAACAAGAAATTGGTTGGATACATCTCTGGAAACACTGCAAGGTGGTCTAATTTCCGTCTTTCGCTGTACGCAATGGCTCGCTTTAACGTTGTAGGCTTTATAAATACATCTGCATCGCTAAATAAAAACCAACTACCTGTGGCTTCTTGAACACCTCGATGCATTGCATACAGCTTACCTATCCATCCATCAGGCAATTCTTTTATATGTATTGCCTTGACTCGCTCGTCTTGGGCAGCAATCTTATCTATAATTTCTGATGTACCATCGGTTGAGCGATCATCTATCAGCAAAATTTCTATATTTGGATAGTCGTCTTGAAGGCGGGATTGTATTGCGTCCTCAATAGTATCAGCCTCATTGCATGCCGGAATAACAACAGAAACCTTTGGCCACTTTCTTGATTTGTCATACTTTAAGTTTTCCAACAATGGGATAGATTTAATGACGCGTAAGATTATATAGAGCAAAAACAACCAGTAAATACATCCCCCTGCAACGTATGCAACCAAAACAATTTTAATGAATATCATACTATGTGTATTGAAAAATGGGGTCAAATCTCGAAACTTGACAAATGCTACAAAAGAAACAAATGGCATCACCTTTCCTGAGAAACGGAGACTTGGTGAAACGGAGAAAAAACGTAGAGCGGTTTCTAATCAAAAAAACCAGCCGAGACTTTAGATTTTGTCTAATGTCAAAACCTGTCATCTTTTCACACCTTTTCATTTTCAGAAGATTCTATGTTCAAAGTAGAGATTTGACCCCATCATCGCCATCATCGCCCCTGGTAGTAAAAGTCCATTCTCTACCTGTTCTATCTTTGTCAAGTCTTCTCCCTTTTGTGGATTTGAAGAAGCCTTTGAGACACAATTTGAAATGACAAAAACAATTGAAGATAAGACTACAATAAGTTTTAATTCCTTCAACAAATATTTCTTTTGGCCCACCGTTACCTCCTTGTATGTAATTAAAAATTCTAGAGCATTATAAGTGTAATTATCTTCTTAATTATATACGGGGTCAACAGTTTGTCAATAAATCGATGTCGCTAAATATCGCAAGTCGCAAGTGGGATCAAACCTTTCCTAAGAAACGGAGACTTGGTGAAACGGAGACACGGAGAAATGACTGCTTCGCAGATGAAAAAATTGCACTTCGATGAATTCAGTGCAGGCTTCTTGACAAGCAGCGAATTGTGTATAGGCTTATTTTTGGAGAAGGTATGGTTACCTTGGGTGCGAAAGCACCTTAGGGTGGCATACCTTTATTGTTTAAGAACATGAGGAGGAGTATGGAAAAACTTAGGGCTCCTGCAGGTGTAAAAATCATATCTGCTTTATTTATCATAATATATTGGTGGACAATAATAGGAATAATAGCGGGCATATTTTTATGGAAAGGCAAGAATTGGGCAAGATTGGTGGTATGTATTATTTGTGGCATCGGGGCAATAATTGGATTTTTAATGATAGCCGGAGGAGGTGGCGTGGATGTGTATGATATTGTGACCATTATTGTTAATCTTACAATAATTGGTTACTTGTTTACCAATCGAAAAGCTAATTATTATTTCGGGCAGGTATAGCTAGAAAACTAACTAGTCATGGCAAATATCGATCAATATCGGGAGCAAATGGCATCACCTTTTCTAAGAAACGGAGACAAGGAGAAACGGAGAAAAAGCGTAGAGCGGTTTCTAATCAAAAAAACCAGCCGAGACTTTAGATTTTGTCTAATGTCAAGTTGTAAATATCGCTATAGTCTCGAGTCTAACGAAGTTAGAGAAAGGAAGTATTGAGATGACTTGCCATCTATCCATTTACAGTTTTTGATGTTACTGGTCGAATAACTGGTGCGACATATGACGGTAGGTATGACTGTTCATGGAGATAGGCACAAAGTTATTAAGATAAAATAATTTTACCTAAATATCTGAGACAAAAAAGGCTTTCTCACTTTCGTGAGAAAGCCTTAAATTATTGTTGATTGCACTTGAACTCAGCGCATGATTAGTAATTTTCGAGTCTGAATATCTGAATCGGTTCTGAGTCTCACCAGGTACACGCCATTTGGTAATTCTTTATGAATATCCCATGCAAATTCTATCTCACCTTGCTCGACGTAGTCTTGGAATGGTGATGCGACAAATCTTCCATCTACTGCATAAACATCAGCCTGCACAAAACCTGGCTTGGCTAAACAGCCTTTAAACACAACACGATTCATGGCTGGATTGGGCGAGATTGTAAATGGCGTTAACTTCGTTATCTGACTGCTATTTTCCGCCACACTTTGAGGTGTAATATTCCTGCGGAGATATACCCAACCATAGTAGCATGCAGTTATCATATCGAGGTCATTATCACCGTCCCAGTCAGTGAAATTTGCGCGGGGCGGATTGCCATTAAGGAACAGCTGTGAATCCGGGTCGACCAGATAAATGAAGTTTTCAAAAACCAGGTCATTATTCGTACCAACATTTGTATAAAACCGGACACTACTGTACCATTCACCCAGGATCAGGTCCTTTTTCCCATCGATATCAAGATCTTCAAGCACTGGTATGGACCGATAGCATGTGATAGGACTGCCCCAGACTAAAACAGGGGTCGAATCATTAAAAACAGGTGCTGAATTGGTTCCTTGATTTATATAATAGTATGCATTACATGGTTGACCAATGCCTTCCTGGCCGACCAGAAGATCCTTCTTGCCATCTTCGTCCCAATCACAAATAAATGGCCAGGCATTATTATCTGTTTCTATATCTATACCATTAGCTTTAATCCTGCCAGCATTGGTCAGATCACCATTGGCAAGCCGTTGGAAAAAAGTGAAATAGCCGTTTCGTTCACCAGTAATCAGATCAAGATAGCCATCTTCGTTCCAATCGCAAACTGCGACGGTTGCTCCCTGACATCAGCCATAGCTTACTGAAATATCTTGGCCGTCAGCCTGTAGATATACAAAATCACCGAATGTGGGATTGTAATGCTCGCCAGTATTTCTGTAAAAACGGACCTTGCCTCCGCTATATTGACCGAGCAGCAAATCTTGTTTGTTATCACCATCCCAATCGACGATAAATGGAGATGCATTTCCGCCAGTACCTACATTGATGTCTTGACCATTTGCTTGAATTTTTACTGGTTGATCAAAAGTCGGTGTTATTGCATATGAAACAGACATAAGTAAAACAAGTAGTACTGCAAAATATCTATTCATAAGGGCCTCCTTTAATGATTGTAACAAATTTTGAACGAGTGTCAAGAGTTTGTGAATTGTTCTCTGTCTTGTCAAAAGTAGTTTTCGCGTCTCTCAGCACGTTCATTTTTAGTTGCTTCTAGGAAGAGACTGATGTGGGGTCAAATCAATTCTGGTTTGTTTGGTTTATTTGGTTTATCTTGTTGGTTTTGTTAAAACAAATGGCATCACTTTTATAAGAAGAGGTACTTAGCGTCTACTTATATTTGCCTTTGACTCTATGAAGCGAGGTGTGCCATTTTGGCACGTTGTTTCTTGACAAAAGGGAAAAGTTGTATAAACTTCAGATATGGCAAAGGTGCCAAAACACATACAAAAATACCACATCACACAGAAGATTGAGGAGAGTAATTATGCAATAATCTATGAAGTCAATGATCCGGATGGTAAACCTGTTGTCTTAAAAGTAGCCCGTGAAAAAAAGGATGAGTATAATGAGTTGATTTCACGGGAATTCCAGATTCTTGCCCAGTTCAAACATCCTAATATTGTCCCTGTTTTTGATTATGACATTACTGAT
>JAUWLY010000333.1 GCA_030613445.1 Candidatus Stahliibacteriota bacterium
AAGATAGGTTTGGGTTTAGATGCTGGATTGTTTAATGAATTTAATTCTTTTATTCCCGCTTCCTAACCCCGCACCTAGTTCGATAGATGTTAATAGATTTATAAACAAGTTTTCTTGGGGTTCTACAAAAACAGCATACGCCTTAGTGAAACCTAAACCAAAACTAGGTGCGGGGTCAAATCTCAATAGGTTAACCGAGAATAAGGAGTAGGGGCTTTAGCCCCGTCAAAAATTGTCGAAATATCAATTGAATTAACAAGCCTAAAGGCTCTACTCCAAGAAATTTCGACATTCTCGGTGGCCCTGTCAATATTCTACATTGACAAATTTAATTGAGTGGATATACTGCTATCATGGCTCGGTCATTAAGAGCTCATTAAAAGGAGGTAGAAAATGCTAAAAAACATACTTTTCTTGCTTGCTATCATTCTTATTTCTATAGCAGGCGCTCAAATACACGAAGCCCAACTGTTTCCCATTGAGCTGAAGACTTCTCCGGCGTTGACATATGTTGGCACATATGCCTTTGCTGCACCCGGCGCCATATGCACAGATAAGGAAATGGAATTAATTAATAACACAGTAAAGTGGAGCAACTGGTCGTGGGTGATGCTTGCAGGCAATGTTGCGTCCTTGCCCCTTACCTTTGCCCTAGAGGATGGCACAGCAGGTGGCATTTTGGGAATTGTAACCTGCTGCGGCTGGTCGCTCACGCATGGTTTTGCCTCATTTTCCTACCGCGATCTAGCAGCTTCTCAAAAGAGCACGGGCTCAAAGATACCTGCCTGTGGTTTTGCGCGCTGGTCACACGTTATGGGTGCAGCCTTTGGCATTGGTGCAATTACCGGCATGGGCTTAGTCTTGAGCGACGACACGGGTGTAGCCATTGCCCTTACCGCCATCTGCAGCTCGCTTTCTTGGATTTCTGGTATTGCTGGAAATATCGCTACCTATTCACATGCGGGTAAAGTGAAAAGAATGGCTCGTGACGCATATGGAGCAAACAGTTCACACATGCTATATGCTTTTCCGCAAGAATCGTCGAAAAGATGGAACGGTAACGGTTTTTCCGTTAAAGTGCCGCTTTTTGTAGTTACATTTTAGTTACCTCACATGGACATGTGAGATCGAATCTTCGTCCTCTCAGAGGGTCATAGGTGACCCCACATACTTTCACTAAGGTCGAAAACAGCGAACTCGCCATCTGGAATAAAATCTCAAGTTCTTCCCTGCCGATCTTGAAGACTCTGTAATTTCTGCTATAATAGACAACAGGAGGAATTCATGAAGATTCAGAAATTCAAAGACTATTTTGCCCTGCGCCTTGAAAAAGGCGAAGAAATCATCAACGCGCTTAAACAGGCAACGCGCAATAATAAAATCAGAGGTGCGTTCTTTTTTGGACTCGGGGTTGGCAAAAACCTGGTGCTCGGTTATTATGACGCCCACAGAAAATCTTATGTGAAAAAGGCTTTTCAGGGTGAATATGAATTCACCAGTCTCAACGGCGACATCGCCCGGCTCAAAAACGAAATAGTTATCCATTGCCACGTCACAATAACCGATTATGAATTCCACGCATTTGGAGGACATCTCTTTCAAGGCATTGTACCGGCAACTTGTGAAATAATCCTGTTTCCTTTTAGCAAAACATTGAAAAGGAAAAAAGACCGCGTGACTGGCTTAGCCCTGCTTGATCTTTCTCGGTAATTGACAAAATCATGATTTTTGTTTATACTGAATTATGACTTTATTTTTTGAGCACATTATCACACGACGTGATTTCTTGAAACGAAGTGCTTTGGTCGCATTAGGCGGCGCACTCCTGCCTAAACTCGTGAAATTCGGCAGTGCGCAAACCATCGGTTTGATAAAGCCACATGGAGCATTGTACTTTGAGAAATTGGCAAAAAAGAAAATCAAATGCTTATTGTGTCCGCACCGATGCGTTATTTCAAAAGGCGACCGCGGACTTTGTCGGGTTCGGGAGAACCGTGACGGTGAATACTACACGCTTGTTTATTCAAACCCCTGCGCTGTGCATATCGATCCAATCGAGAAAAAACCGCTCTTCCATTTTCTGCCAGGAACAACGGCCCTGTCTATTGCCACCGCAGGCTGCAACTTTTCCTGTAAGAATTGCCAGAACTGGGACATTTCACAAACCAGCCCAGACCATACTGCAAACTACGAGCTCGGGCCCAGACAAATCGTCGACCTGGCAATCGGCTATAAGACACCGACCATTGCCTATACTTATACTGAACCGACTGTCTTTTTCGAATACATGCTCGATACGGCAAAACAGGCAAAAGAAAAAGGGATTCTCAATATCTATCACTCCAACGGCTATATAAACCAAGCACCGCTACGTGAACTGGCGCCCTATCTTGACGGCGCGAATATCGATCTTAAAGGTTACAGCAACGAATTCTATCAGGATATCACAGGAGGTTTTCTGAACCCGGTCCTTGAGACACTAAAAACCCTAAAACAGCAAGGTGTCTGGCTTGAAATTACCAATCTAGTAATACCAAACAAAAATGATTCCGATACAATGTTTCAGAATATGTGTACGTGGATCAAACAGAACCTCGGTAATGATACACCGGTCCATTTTTCACGCTTCTACCCGCAGTACAAGCTGGAGAGCATACCACCAACACCGATTGAAACTCTAAGAAAAGCTGCTGAAATCGCGCGCGGAATCGGGATTGACTATGTCTATATCGGCAATGTCCCGGGACTAAAAGAAGAAAATACCTATTGCCCAAGCTGTGGCAAATTGATAATCATCAGAAAAGGTTACCGAATAACCGAAATTTATTTGATAAATGGTAAATGCAAGTTCTGTAAGGCAAAAATATCCGGTAGGTGGCAGTAACCATGAAACTTGGACATTTCTGCTAAGTTACTTAACAGGGGTCCGTCGTATTTTGAAGTTTTGAGGTTACGAGGTTCAGAACTTCTGATGTCTTAGCTTCTTAAGTTCATCTTTATCCCTAATCCCTTTTCAAGCTGTGTCTGTCTCAGACCGAGTACATCATAAAGGAACTTCTCGATGCGCCCCCCTTCTGTGGGACTTACTCGAAGAGTAAAGAGTTACTGTTCGAGTCTGTCTCGAGTGAAATCGAGAGGCGAAGTCGAGAACTCAATTGTAATCGCTCGATCCTTCA
>JAUWLY010000296.1 GCA_030613445.1 Candidatus Stahliibacteriota bacterium
CGATATTTTGAAAAAGCAGAATGAGGTGATGGTTCTTGGTTTTGACGGGTTAGTTGAGACGATAAACAACAAATTTGAAGGTATAAGGTCCAGTTTCTCTGAACTCAACGATACAACAAAAGCACAGCGCGATGCATTAAATGAGAATTTTGATACTCTACGAGAAACAATTCACAATGAGCTAGAGAGTTTCAAGTCAAATAGTACCGCTCTACAATCATTGATCGGGGAGATAAATAACACAAACACTCAGTTCATCGCGGAAGTCAGGAACTTCAATGAGGCGTTTCTTGTAAAATTGACCGAGTTCTGCGATTCCAGTTTAAAGAATGAAAAAGCCAATGAGACAACAGTGTCAAAACTGGATATCCTAAACGAGAATGTCGGTAAATTGGCGACTACGAATCAGGTAAACCTGGAGACAATAAGTGGGGCGATTGAGAAGGTCGCGACTACGAATCAGGCACTCTTGACCAAATTGGATCAATTGGATCTTCTGGTCAACAGCAGCACCGGCATCAACGATGCACTTAAGACTGAAGTTGCCGGTCTCAAGGTGGAAACCTTGAGCGCGTTGAATGGTATATCAGCCAAGTTTGGGGAATTAAGCAACACTTTTGCCGATACCATGAAACCCGGTATTGACAGCATCACCGAATTTATGAGAACCGAAGTTGTTGGATTGAAAACTGAGGCGATCGATGCGCTCACACGTCTTTCTGCAAAGTTCGATGAACTGGGTAGGATTTTTGGCGACGAGTTGAAATCAAGTGGTGAAACGATGCGTGGTTTGGTTGGCGATGTTCGTAATATTAGTGAAGCTGTCAAAACAGATATTGGCGAATTGAAGAGCACCCTTGCGACAAAGTTCGATGATCTCGGTAGCGTATTTACAGATTCTGGAAAAATTCAGGAACAGAGTCTTCAAGGGTTGATAACGAGTTTTGCTGGTGTTGGTGATAGCATAAAGGGCGATGTTACTGAATTGAAAGCGCATACTGCAACGATCCTTGAAGGGCTCAAGAATGATATAGGGGTTTACATCGATGGTGTGAAGTCAGAGATAATCAATTTGAAAACCGATCAGACAGCCTCATTGACTAATGTTCAAGGTGTTGTCATCCAACTGCAGGAACTATTCAAACAGTCGTCAGACAGTCTTGCGTCGATGAGCGACATGATGAAGAATCTAAACAGCAACTATATTGAATCTCTCGGTAAGATTGCTGGTTTGGCAGAAGGTATGACAAAGGGCGTCGATAAAGTTGGTGAAGGAATGCATGATTCAGTAAAGGATCTGGTGAAGGAAATGAAAACCGAGATCGGCGCACTTGAGAAGCAGTATGAGAAAACATTTGGTGATATTGCCAATCTTGCTGGTAAGTTTGATGAATTGAATACTCGGATCAGAGAGATGACAAAAGAAGTGGAAAAGGAATTCAAGGATTCATTTGACCGACAGGAGAAACTCTCTAACTACACGAAGACAATTCTTGAGCATATGAAGGAATATTTTGTGAAGGAAGAAACGCGCTACAAAGAGGAGCAAGAAAAACGACGGAAGAAAGAAGGGCTTGATCACTTTGACCGTGCTACGTTATATTATTATCGTGGTAACTACGCGCTTGCTGTGAATGAGATAGATGAAGCACTGGAGATCGAGCAGACCGCTGAGTATTTGAACCTCAAGGGTTTGCTCCTTGCCGAATTGGGAAAATTCAGTGAATCAAAGAAGATCTACAAGAAGGCATTAGAGAAGGAACCTAATCTAGCTGAAATACATAACAACCTTGGTTTGCTGCATCTTCGGATGAGAAAACTCGATGATGCAGTAGTCGCGTTTCAGGAAGCAGTGAAGAAAAATGTCAACTATGCACACGCTTATGTAAACCTCGGCAAAGCTCTAATCGAAATGGAGAAGTTTGAGGAAGCTATTAAAGCATATGAACATGCTATTGAGATAGATCCTTCGAACCATGAAGCCAGGGAAGCGCTAAAACTGTATAAAGAAGGCAAGATTGGGGAGTAATATTGTTGAAAGGTAAATAGACATGGGTATCCTTGACAAACTAAGAAAAGGTAAAAAGAGTAAATCGGTTTTAGACTCGTTGATCAAGAAGAAAGAGCCTGATAAAGTCAAAGATGCAACAATTGAAAAATCAAATGACATTGAAGTTAGGGAATTGAACCCTGCTGATGCAGAGAAAATCGCCGCGCCCGAAGATATCGGTATGGAACCTGTGCAAGAAGATGTTAAGCCTACACGGGAATTAAGAACTGAAGGCATGCGCGAATTCACCTTGGATAGCCTTGGGAATACACCAGGTGCAGGCATAAAATCAGAATACAAAGCAAAGGTTAGCCGGCTTATTTCTGAAGATAAGATCGATGAGGCGATCAGCGTGCTTCAAGAACTAAAACGAAAGCTCGCTGACCTGAAGTAGAACCGATATTATTTCTTTTTCTTGAACTTTTCTTCTAATGCAGCATGGGCTGCAGACAAACGTGCAATAGGAACCCGGTAAGGCGAACACGATACATAATCCATGCCGATCTTATGGCAGAAATGGATTGACTTTGGGTCTCCACCATGCTCACCGCAAATGCCGATCTCGAGTTTAGGCTTGGTTTTCCTGCCAAGTTTAATGCCCATTTCAAGGAGTTTTCCAACGCCGTCAATATCAATTGTCTTAAACGGATCATCTTTTAGAAGCCCCATTTCAATGTATTTGGGAACGAACTTTGCAACATCGTCACGAGAAAAGCCAAGGGTTGTCTGGGTCATATCATTGGTACCGTATGAAAAGAAATCAGCGAATTCGGCAATTTTGTCTGCGGTTAGTGCGGCGCGCGGGATTTCAATCATTGTGCCGATCATGTACTTCAGTTTCACGCCATATTTCTTTATAGTTTGCTTGGCGATTTTATCAACGATCGCTCTTTGATTGGCGAGCTCACCAGCTTCCATGACCACTGGGATCATGACTTCAGGTATCACCTTTATGCCCTTCTTAGTGACTTCACACGCTGCTTCAAATATCGCTTGCGCTTGCATTTCGGTTATTTCAGGATACGTAACGCCGAGTCGACATCCGCGATGTCCAAGCATGGGGTTAGACTCGTGTAAAGAGACCACTATTGACTTAAGGGCGTCAAATGCTACATTCAAATTATCGGCGAGTTTCCTTATTGACTTATCATCCTTGGGAAGAAACTCATGTAAAGGTGGGTCAAGGGTTCTAATGATCACTGGTAAACCATCCATGATTTTGAAAATACCGATGAAATCCTCACGTTGCATGGGTAATAGCTTTGCTACTGCTTTTCTTCTCCCTGCCTCGTCCCGGGCAATAATCATCTCGCGCATTGCAGCAACACGTTCAGGTTTGAAAAACATATGTTCAGTACGGCAGAGTCCTATACCTTCGGCGCCATAATCGCGTGCGATCTTGGAATCTCCAGGACGGTCTGCATTCGTTCTTACACCCAGTTTTCTAAAGGAATCAGCCCATTTCAGTAATCGACTTACGTCTTTTGTCATTTCTGGTTCGATTAGTCCTACCTTACCTAGGATGACTTTTCCTTCGGTTCCATCAAGGCTGATTATGTCACCTTTTCTCACCATTGTGCTGCCCACAGTGAATGTTTTGGCGGTCATGTTGATGTTTATTTCACTGCAGCCGACAATACACGGTTTACCCATGCCACGTGCAACAACTGCAGCGTGTGAGGTCATGCCACCGCGTGCCGTGAGAAAACCTTTTGCTGCTTCCATACCGTGTATGTCATCAGCCGATGTCTCAAGTCTCACCAGGATAACTGCC
>JAUWLY010000237.1 GCA_030613445.1 Candidatus Stahliibacteriota bacterium
AAAGATGGGTGTGCTCAGAACTCTCAAGAGGAGAAAAAGGCGCTTGTTTTTGACATGCTGCATTCATGTTTGTTATTGTAACAAACAAAATGAATTGTGTCCCGGATATTCTTCAAGTAAAAATCAACCCGAATATTTACATATTCTATTCATCTTTCCTAGCATTTTTGGCTAGTTGAGACGTAAGCTTCTTTAATCCCAGCATGATGAGGTGAATACATTCGTCCATAAAAGGAGTTTCCATCAGTCGAAAATATGTTTTTTCGTCAAGGCCAGCATTTTCCGAAAGTGTGGGGATGTCGATACCTGTAAATACAGTCTTATCTTGTTCATATTGTGCGTGCATTCCATGCGCCCGTGCAATCGCTTGCAAATCAACGTATCCGGCATTATGGGTTATCTGCCACGCCTCTGCGAGTTTGTCTGGGTATGGTTCTCCACGAAGCGCCTTGCAGACCTCGCCCACAATACCACCAAATGCTCCCAGCAAGTAGATGGGTTTCTTTTTGTCTATTGCGATGAGAATCTCTTCCAAGACACCCGGCATTTTTCCGTTGTATCCAAAAAGTTTCCCCCCTGCGCAAATACGTGCATGTGAAGAATCAATAGATTTCAGCCGCATCTCTGTTAAACAGCGTGACCAGTAATACTTGTTCTGAGGCGTGGACGGGGGAAGGAAATTTTCTTTGTCGACATCGCTGGCAATATCATCAGGAATGTCAATTTCAACAGTTTCCATGACCGCTCTGTAATTCGAGCGCCAGGCCGTCATTTCCCTGTTAGCTTTGTAAATTGGCCAAGCCAGGTGGTTTTCGACATGGATTTCATCAGTGTTGAGTCGACTTTTTAGCGACCCTGCTTCGTCAAGGATGAATTCGGTGAATCCATCCTTGCGTAAGTCCCCCCCATAGATCAGAGTGGCTGATCTGGCCAGAAGATGTCGGGCGAGATCTTGGGCCAACCTTGTAGATTGACTCGTCGGCAGATGATTTTCAATGAATCCATCACTCGGAACATCTGATATGGAAATGCCAACTCGTAGACCACTAAGCGAGAGATCTTCAGATTTACTCCACAAGGGAGTAAAAGTATCAATTTCAAGCTGGCGATGCCAGTCCGCTTCCTCAGAGTAGATCGGGGGCTCCGGGTAGCAAATCTTCTTAATTATGCCTTCTGCCTTCAACGCAAGAAGTTGGCGAATTTCTGGAGGCCGAGAAACAAGAGCACAATCGTTACTAATCCACCCCCTAGCCTGATAGTGCGCAAGTGACTTAAGTGCATAGTGATGGCGGATGGTTTCCAAAATTGTAGCAGAGAGTACTCTTAGGATGTCAGATTCGCTGAATGGTGATGCGGGCGTCACATGTACGCATGGCACATTTGATCCGGCTGGAAAAATCCTGTCCTCGTAATCTTCTAAGCAGTCAACTGCAATCATTGGCCTGTGAAGCTCTTTGGCGCTTAAGATTTCCCGCTGGCACCAATAACGCGAAGAGTAGGCATCGCTACAAATAGCCACAACTGTTGATTCTTTGATGTGTTTGATTATCTCATCGTCAAATTTGAATCCGGGAGAGATCCCCGTCGCATCAAAAAAGTGCGATATGTTCGTGTTGTCTATAAAAGCCTTGATGGCTTCTGCATGAAGGCGGCCAGTATCCCCGCTTTTGGCATGGCTTAGAAAGATTTTGATAGATGATGATTTGCCCTTGTCACCCTCCTTGATTTCAACAAATCCATGGCGGTATATCTCATGTGCCATGGCAAGGATTGCATATTGCGGCATTGATTCGTTGGGCCATTCGTATGCCCGGATAAAATTGAGGCTTTTGAGGCATCCCTCTTCCCCATGCCCAAGTCCTTCATGGCTCAACGCAACGGGGACAGCACGTAAAGAGCCTGTGCAGGGAAGTGATTGAATATAGTCGTTCCACGAGTCGTGCCCTCTTGTATTGATGCTTGTGAAAACGAATAAAACATTTTGTGCTGCGAGCTCCTGCGGGAAGTCGCTTGGCACAATGGCAGGGCTGTTGGAGCTATACAGGAACAAGGGGATATTCAGGTTCCGGGAAAACGGCCGGTCAACATTTCTCGAAAGATGCGTTGAAACATCCTCAAGAATTGGATCAACCAAATCATTGTCGGACGGATGCCAGACGAAATGAACAGCGAGTGGTGGCTGATATCGTGTAGACATTAGTGTGTCACCCCGAAGATTTCATAATTGGTGTTGTATTAAGTTTGTCTGATGCTTGCCCCAATCTCCATGTTTAAGCGCTTTCATTTCCATGTCTCTGTGTCTTAAAGCACGACTGTCACCGTGGAATCTCACAAACACTCATCTCTGATCTTCTGCCGGATACCCTCCGTCACAAGATTTGGTGCAATTTCCCCTAGTGGAACTGATTTCGAAACCATTACGTCATGAATGTTTGCAAAGAGATTTTCAAAATAGTTTCGATATAGACGATCCCTATTGGAGTGGTGGTAGCTCACAAACATTTTACCCCTGGACTGAGTCAGCTCTTTTTGCACAGAAGCAAAAGATGGTACGTTGTTGTAACAGGAAGAAAAAGGATCCATTACATGGTATACCCAAACAACCAAAAGAAAAAGGGCACAATGATCATTGACACACAGCAATTTCAGTACACCTTCGAACCCCTTTCACATAATACTTAGTATTGATTGGTGCGGTGAGAGCTCGCCCTAAGTTGAAATTAGCATACCATGCTGATGAACTATCACTAAGAACTGAATCAGTACTCCAGATTAATTTAATATCACTCTGGAATAGATCATGAAAATAGATATTCGAATTGTTATTTTTGAAAAGAGATGATAATTCCTCTAAAGTAGGAACTCTCCAGTCATCATATCCTCCGAATCTTGAGGAATTTAATAAATTGATATGATCTGCAATATGATTCCAAGTCGTTCCAACACTTGATCCTCCTCTTTCCCACATTAACCCAGAGTATTTCTCTATTACTATCCTATCGCTAACTAAGCTAAATTTACCACCCAATTTTCCTTGCTGATTGTGATATCTGTCGTAGATTCTATATTGAGAAAGAAATTTCACGTAATCACTCTCAACAATGGACTGGGGCTTTTCTCTAAAGAGAGATATCCGAGTACTGGAATCCTTAGTACTATTATCATAATTTGTATTTAATAAACTACTGGAATAATACAAAAATACAATTGCAAACAAAACAAAATACCTTGTATCTGTGTTGCTTGTATTGCTTAAATAATAGGAATATTTATTTTTGAATGAAAAATGTGTAAGAAAATAATCTAGTATAATAACGGAAAAGAAAAGTATGGATGAGATTAGTTTATTGTACTCGATATAATCAGCAGCAATCGTAAGGAAAAATGCAAATATATAACTAGAATATTTACTAGACGTTACTCCTTTTTTAGTTACATAATCATTCATCTGTTTAACAAATAATCAATGTAGGATAAATTAAGAACTACTATTATTGCTCCGGCAACTAAACAGTTAAGTTTAATATCGCTGAATTTTTCAATTCAACGATATTACATGCAGATACGGTTTGATCCAGAAATTGTATTTAACTATTAAATTGCCGAAGCAATATCCTTATAATTAAGGTAGTCCATCAATCACTGAAGACTAAGAAGTATATCTCCAGTATCTCTGTTGTACCAATATTCATCTCTGAACTTATGAACATTAAACCAGATATCACCGAACCCACCCTTCAATTGGACTAAGTTAAATCGGATCTTCCCATATTTAAAAAAATCTCGATCAAGTTTTGACTTCCAGTTTTGACCGGATTTGTCTAGCTTGTAATTATTCCATTTATCTTTGTAGTTCTTTGTTTGTAACCATTCGTTTCCAATCGGTCCTTTTCCTGAATCGGGTTTTTCACCGCAAGCAATATAAATTGCTTTAGATGGATCAAGGCCACCATCAATAATAGTATTGTTTGATATGTATATATACCCATCTTTGTAATAAATAGTTTGTTCGTTAGCCATTGCCAACCCAAAGCAAACAACAGACAATAGCCAGAAAACTAATACAGATACAATTCTATCCACGATTTCACCTCTTTGTTAAGTTTTTTGCAGCACCTGACAAATGACACAACCACAAAACTGAATAATACATCTAGCAAAATGTTAAATCTATTCTTTACAGAACCCAAACAATTGACCAGTTCAGTGGCAAGGTCAACCATTTCAGAACAACTGCAATTTGATCTTCTTCCTGAATCTTTTCAGATGTCCGCACGATATACGTAACAAAAATTGCTGCCGCCCAAAAGTCAACATATTTCCACTAACTCTTGACTCCGGTTCAGGGTACACGGTTAAGATAGAAAAATCTAATTTTAACCAATTTGGTACCAATCATATTAATACGTTACTACTGTGAGGGTAATATTTTCACTATAGCAGTTAACTGCCACTCCTGTCAGATTAGATCTCGTCATGTTGTAGAATTATGTCATATCTGATATGAACAACTACCGATAAACTCATTTCCTGCTTTCAGTTCATGGACCGCCAACTACAAACTGCTATAGTGCGTCGCATATGAATTGATACGAGATGTCATTCCTTCATTGGTGGGCACAGCCCACCCTACGATGCAACAGTTTGCTGGTAAGTGGGTCTTTTGTAGGGTGGGCTGTGCCCACCAATTCCTGATGTTTTGTAATTTTTCAGGTATCAATTAAATTGCGTAGATCTATAACTCCGTGCTCTAACTGCTATGTTATTTCTCGAACAACTGTTAAACGGCCTGCAGCTCGGTGTGATGCTCTTTCTCATGTCCGCCGGCCTGACCCTTGTCTTCGGCATTATGCAGGTCATCAACCTGGCCCACGGCAGCTTTTACATGATCGGAGCCTATGTGGCGGCCACGGTGACCATGAAGAGCGGT
>JAUWLY010000087.1 GCA_030613445.1 Candidatus Stahliibacteriota bacterium
CAGATACTTTGAGCTGTGCATTCATTTCTTTAACCACCTCAGTTTGCTTTCCCCAGAACCACAATGGAATGGTCAGCCCGATCATATATCTTTGCTCAGTGAAATTATGGTCCATTTCTTCCTGCGTGAATTTGATCGTAAAATCAGGAAAATACTTCTGTTTTGCGATTGAGACCATTAACGAGGCTTTTTTAACCATTATATTATACATTCTTAACATAGGATGATTTGTACGAGCCAGGTAGTATAGGGAGTCAAGTTCAATCGCCACCAGTGGTATTTCTAGTGAAAATAGAATGTCTGGAATTGCGTCAATCGGTCTATTAAGTAAGAGATTTAGCCGCGCTTCCGCAATTTGCTTTTCATCGATGAGCGTCAGCCGCTCTTCTTCTGATTTTGCTAGCGCAATTTGTGCTCGTAACACATCGGTTTGAGCGACATCGCCAATAGCATAATTCTGCAGCGCTACATGGAATAACTGCATTAAAAACGCGATGGATTTCTCAACAGTCTCAATTTTTTTACCGACCAGAAATAATTGTGCATAGGCCTTCTTCACTTCAGCTACAATCTCTTGTGTTTTTCCAACGAGTGAACTTTCATATTGTTCAGCTTCTGTGCTTAAGAATTTAGATATAGAGGAAATTTTTGTGGGGAAAGGAAATTGTTGTGTAATGCTGTACATCCGCATATCCCCTGCAAACTCCGCAGCGATAAGAGGATCCTTTAAATGACGAAAACCTGAGATTCTTGCTTGTGCCGACTCAAAACTGGATCTAATTGCTTGAATTTCGGGGTTATTTGCTTTCGCTTCTTCAATGAGTTCAAGAAGGTTCAATCCTTCTACATTTTCTGCATATGAAGGATGGATAAACAAAAAGCTCACAAGCCATAGAGCGGCTATTAGACATTTCTGCATCTAATATTATTGACGCATAAAGTCGGAATAAGTTACGCTTGAAATATGACTTAATAGGGCTTGTATAGGGCGTTCAGCAACTATCCCAGCGGAGTTTTTTATTTAGGTGTAAATCACTCGTTGCATGGGCAATATGGGTCATTGCAGGGAGTTTGTTCACAACCCAGACATGCATGGAGTTCCCTGCATTTTTTTATTGCAGTTTGTATAATATCTATATCACACTGACATGCATATTGCTTGGTGTTTTCAAGTACTGCCAGCTGTTTTTTATTGCAGAGTGCGATTTTTTGCCTGATAAGTGGAGCATGATCAGCAGACAGGTTTTGTGATATGTCTACTGCTGAAGCAGTTTCTTCTAACATTTTCATTAGTAATTTCCGATCAATTTTTTCCCCAATTTTAAATGAAGATTCGAATTCATGTGTTCTCCTATTAGCAAAAATAAGATGGAGTTCGGCTTTACCCTCATCGTTAAATGTTATGGCATAATGTATTTTTTCAGAGATACGCTTTATTTGATAAAGTGGATTTCCCGGGAGACTGTTTGCACTCATGAAAACAGTTGTTAGTGCGAGGACGAAAACCAGGACTATAGCTGTTACTGTGCGTGAAATGATGGGATGCAAGGTGAATAGGTTTTTGAGCGAGAACCCCACCGAAGGCTTTCTTGAGCGCATGGTCTGGCGCACTTTTGCGACAAGAATACTTATAGCGTCAGCATCTAGTTCTGGCTTTGGTATATCCTCTATCTCAACAGCGAGTTTCAATAGTGGTCTCAGTTCATCAGCAAGCTGTGGATATTCTTTCAGTAAGGACTCAATATCTTCACCTTTTTGTGTTCTTTTTAACAGCTTATCCAGTATTTCTTCAATTTTATCTTTCATAATCCCTTTTTCTTGAAAAATTCTTTAAGTGATTTCAGTGCACGAAACTGCAGCAATTTCACCGCACCAATAGATTTACCCATGGTTTCGGCAATTTCAGGATTAGTATATCCTTCGATGAATTTCAAGATTATAACTCTTTGTTGTTCTTCAGTTAGTATGCTTAAGGCCTTGCGCAGTTTTTCTTTAGTCAGAATGATCTCAGATACCGGCGTTGATTGGTCAGGGATGTCATAAGGTATCTCTGATAAACTTGTTTCTGAGCGTACACCACGACGCCGGTAAAAGTCAATTATCGCATTTTTGGCGATCTTATACATCCAGGCATTAAAATTCCCACGTTGTTTAGGTAATGCCCTAATAAGCTTCAAAACTATTTCGCTGACCAGATCTTCGGTATCTTCACGGTGATTGACTCGGTAATACACATAGCTGTATATTCGAGAATAGACATATTCTGAAAGATCGACCATAGCATCATCGTTATTCGTTTTAGCAAGTGCGATAATCTTATTGAGTTCTTCATAACTTATGTCCTTCTTCAATAATAATGACGGAAATTGTTTCATAAAGTTACGATGGAAATGGAAAGGGTGAAATACTAACTCTGAGCAGAGGCTGTTTATTTCTTAAGCAGATCAACGAGGGTTTGACCGCCAAAAGTTTCTTCTATGCATTCTGCAAGTTTTGCCCAGAGCTTCCGCGTTGCACAGGTTCTTATTAAGACACATATTTTCGGATTATCAAGGCAGTCAACCGGGGCAAATGGTCCTTCCAGTATCTTATAAATATCAGTGATTTTTATTTTCCTCGGGTCTTTGGTCAAGAAATAACCACCTTTAGATCCTCTGGTTGCGCCGATCAAGCCTGCGGTACGCAATGTAATAACGATTTGCTCAAGGTATTTTTTGGAGATTCTTTCACAATCTGCGATGTTCCTGAGCAAAACCGGTCCTTTTTCATAATTTACGGCTAAATCAACGAGAAGCCTTAATCCGTAGCGGAATCGCGATGATAGTTTCATACTATACGCTCCTTTAGATCGTTAAATAGCATATCTGTATTAATTCTTCAAATACACTATTACAGTGTCAACAGGTCCATGGAGATCAGGAAACCAGGTAGTGTCAGGCCAAGTTAGATTGTCAACACTGTCTATGGACATAGTCACATAGGTTGTCCCTTGGATTTTGGTAGTGCCGTAACAGACACTATCTATCTCAAAGTAACCAGGTAGAGTATCTTTGTTCTGAGTGATCACGGTTCGGTCACGCAGTACCTCGAGATCATGTGGGTCGATGTCTCTTATTTTTATCGTTAAATTGTTAATCCCGGTAGAATCGCTTGTTTTATAAACCCAACCATACACATGAGATAAGAATGGTTCCTCATCATCTGTGCAGTTGATCCAGACAAATACAAAGAAGAACAGTAGTATTATGATTTTTTTCATATTAATTTCCCTATTTATTATATATATTACCCTTGTAATGTCAAGATAGATATATATAATGAAAATATGAAGGTGCTCATTCTGGCCGTACCAATCGGTGCAGGACATCTTAAGGCGGCAAAGGCAATTGAACAAGGTCTGCGTAAGATTGATCCGAATATAGATATTAGGTTTGAAAATTGCTTTAAATGGGTTCAGCCTTTATATGGTTATTCATATATGAAAATCTATGAGTTCGGTCAAAAGAAGGCTCGGCGATTACTCAAGTTTCTCTACGGTGGGCTGGGTGTGAGTACTGGCGCATCGCCGTCTCTTTATCGTATGCATAAGGTTCTGGCTCATCGCTTCAGGTTCTTGCTCGATGAATATAAGCCAGATTACATACTGTGCACGCATTTTTCTCCAGGCTATTTTGCCGCACTTTATAAGAATGACCATCATTACAAGATAGGGATTGTGGTGACAGACTATTATGTGCACCCACATTGGGTTAATAAAGAGATAGACGATTATTTCATTCCACATGAATTCCTGACCAAACAGATCTTGTCTTATGGTGTGGCGCGCGAGCAGGTTTTTCCATTTGGCATACCGGTCGCCCTTGAATTGGAGCAAGATATGGATAAAGAAGCTGCGCGCAAACGGTTTGTTTTATCAAAAAACAGGGTTTCTGCAACAGTTATGGGAAGCAGGGTTTTTAGCGGTGAATGGTTAGAACTAGTAAAGAAGATAGTCGATTTTGACTATGACCTTTTGGTCTTGTGTGGTGACAATAAGGAAGTTATGTCCAAAATCATAGGATTAAAAGGGAAATCAAAACTGAGTACATACGGCATGGTCGAGCGTATCCATGAGTTGATCGGGACTACTGACATACTCATTACCAAAGCTGGTGGAATAACCTCAACGGAAGCTTCAAAGGTTGGCCCATGCCTTTTATTCGCGAATTCCATCGTCGGATTGGAGAATATGAATGAGGATTTTTTCATAACCCACAATGCAGCAATCCGGCTTACCCTGGAAAACGCAAGTTCAGTAATAGCTGATCTTTTGTCCCATCCTGATAAAATGACCGCGATGCGAAAAAACCTAAAGGATATCGGAAAGAGAGAGACAGCACTCAATATCGCCAAGACGATTCTCCATGGAACGTGAAGAATTTGAAAAGGTCGTTGAGCATGCAATAGCGGCTTTACCAGATTTCATCCGCACCAAACTCCAGAATATCGATATTGTAATTGAGGAACAACCGATTGTCCACAAATCACTGTTAGGACTTTATCAGGGAGTGCCTTTGAAAAAACGGGGCGTTTGGTACGGCAATGTGATGCCGGACAAGATTACCTTATTCAAGAAGAACATAGAGCGGATAAGCAGTAATGAAGAAGAACTAAGACACTGGATTCACCGCGTCATAATCCACGAAATCGGCCATTACTTCGGATTTGATGAGAAAGGATTACAGGATAGTGGATATTAATGGCGAGCATTGGTTTATCGCAACAAGGGGACTTGTTGCACTCCAAAACAGGCCACTACTTTGGGTTTGACGAGGAAGGACTCCAACAGAGCGGATACTGATCGGGCAAAGGGCATAGTGCAATGGGCAGAGAGTGAAGAGATAAGAGAACCGGAGAAGCGGTGAAACAGAGTGTCGGGGTAATGGAGTAACGGAGTATAAAAGAAAACACTGTAGTTGTCTGATTTATCAGACAATCCCGATGAATCGGGCGACTACAAAAGCGTAGGGAGTAAGGAGTAGGGCGATTGCCAAGAACCAAGTTCCAAATTCCAAGATCCAAGAGCCAAAGAAATAGGATAGGACAAATAATGAACTTTTACCCAGGGAAATGGATTATGAATATAGGAGGTAAGATGAAGAAATTTCTAATATTTCTTGTTATATTGGTCTTATTGAGTTGTGCACCGACATATGTTGAGAGTATTGTTACATCTAAGGGCGCCGTATTAGAGATAGACGGCGCTCGTTTTGAAATACCTGAGAACAGTGTTCAGGACTCCACGCAGATCAGGATTGAGAAAAGGAACGTAGCGAAAAAGAACTATGAACAGGGATATCGTATTAAAGGTGAATCTTTTGTAATAAGCCCGGAGACATTGTTCTTTGAGAAACCTTTGCGGTTTTCTTTGCCAGTCAAAGACTCAAACGCTGCATTGGGTGCTAAGATAGGTAGTGGGTTTGTGCCTTTGGCAAGTTCGTTTGTTGAGGGTGAAACACTGCGCGTACAGCTATGGCACGGCGGTGAATATTACCTCATAAGTAAACCCGCAGAATATGGCATAAGAGACCATTCAGATACTGAGGAGGGATTGCTTATTGTCAGTGATTTATATGTGAGTGATTATATTAAGAATTTCAAGAAGGTATTAAGGCAGGGCGATTATCATTTTCCAATCTGGACATTTGTTTATTCAAATGACAATTCGATTGAGGAAAATGCAAAATTCCTTGCTGAAGAACTTAAAAAACTACATGAGGATTATGGTAAATTCCGCCTAGATATCGTGAGTTTTGGGGTCGGTGGTTTGATTACGCACCGTTATATTGCAGATACATTGACATACCAAAGGGACATTTCTCCAGTGGTTATTGCCGTTGGTACACCATTTTTTGGTTCTAGCTTTGCGAATATTGATAGTATTAAGAAAGCAAAAAGCCCTTATCGTTACTTTTTTGTTGATGGTATGGGAGAAAATGCAAAAGACTTAGAACCTGAATCAGATTTTATCACCTGGCTAAAAAAACATAAAGGTTTACGTGGCGGTTGGTTAAAAGATCCTGGGGAAGATAAAAACCCTGCTTCTATTAGAGGAAAATTTGGGTTTCCTGGAGATTTAACCGAAGAAAATGATGGAGATGGATTGATTTCGTTATCTTCTGCAAAACTGACACCAATTGAGCCAGATCCATTCGCTTTGAGTCATTTTGATCTATTTGAAAACACTGATGTTCATGAAGTAATTAGTGAATTTGTTCTACTGTATCGTAGTTTTGCGTGGATGGATTTTTTTCTTAAGGTTTGGGAAGAAGATGAACCTTTTTCAAAAATCAGCGAACTCTGGGAAAGAGAAATAAGATTACATTATCGAAATATGATCGATTTTGAAATATTGCTTGAATGGAATGACAATATGCTGAAGTCTGTACCTGAAGATGCAATCCTTATTACAAATGGCGACAATGATACATATCCTGCATGGTATCTACAGGAAAAAGGAGTAAGAAATGATGTTTTGATAGTAAATCGTAACCTTCTTAATTTAAAAGAATATGTGCAATTCATGCAGAAGAATGGTTTGCCATTAGAAATCACACAGGAAGAATTAGATAAGGTTAAACATAGTTATAATAAAGAGACACGCGAAGCAATTTCAATATCAGATCAGTTAATAAAACTACTCCTGAAACAAAATAAAGGAGTCGTAGTTTTTTCAACCACAGTGTATGAGCCAGAACGTTATGGTTATCCTCTTATGCTGTCTGGCGTGGTCTACGAGATTGGTGAAGGAAATATTGAGATTAACGAAAAATATATTGATGTTACAAAGACAACGGAATTGTTCCACAAGGTATTCAGTTACGAAAAATTCTTTTCAGTTCCTTTTGATTCTCTGACTGAAGATATACAATATATATACTCTAATCATGCTGCTTCTTTACATACATTATCACTTGCATTAGAGGAACAAGAGTACTATGAAGAAGCTCTAAAAGAAATTCAATTCGCACAGCAATTTACAAGAGAGAATATGAGATATTTTTTCTACTACAACGAGGCGTTAATATATTTGAAAATGGATAAAAAAGATAAGGCTGATAGTGTATTTAAAAAATTACTTGAAATGCCAAATCTGGATTTAGAAATGAAAAAGAAAATAGCCAATTATTATTTTGGGATGGAGATGAAAGAAGAAGCCATAAGAATACTTGCTGAGTGTTTGAAGGAAAACCCTAGTGACAGTGAACTCACTGAGTTGATAAGAGAATACCAGGAGGGCTTATAGACTATATTGAACTTGAGCCGTTTGCACTCTATAGATTATTCAAAGAAGGTGATGAAAAGGCATTTGACGTATTGTATAAGAGATTCAATTCAGGGCTGTTCAACTATTGTGTGCGGTTGCTCGGTAACTGGCATTATGCTGAGGATATTCTCGTTGAAACATTTACAAAACTGGCAAACTCAAACCTGTATGATAAAGGTAGTCTGAAAGCATGGTTGTACCGTGTAGCAACAAATGGCTGCTACCGGGTTTTCAGGAAAAAGAGAGGAGAGGTTTGTTTTTCAGAAGAAGAATGTAAGGCAGGTATCCCAGACCATGGCCCGAGTTTGATCAAAGAAGTAAGGGTTCAGAAGATGCTCAATGAACTGCCTGAAAAGCAAAGGGTCGTTGTTTTGTTGAAATTTTATGAAGACATGACTTATCAGGAAATAGCTGATATCTTATGTTGTCCTCTTGGCACGGTTAAATCAAGGCTGCATGAAGGGATAAAAAAGTTGAGAAGACTTATGAAATGCAAGGTCAAAAGTAAAAGTGAGATTATATGAGACCCCCACCCTTACCCTCCCCCTTGAAGGGGGAGGATATAGGAGGGGGTGAAAGGAGGTTTGATGTCTACTCGACATTGCAAGGAGATAAAAAAATATCTTGATGATTATATTATAGGTGAGCTCGATTCAGATAGTGAAATACAGATGAATGAGCATATGAGCGAATGCAAGGAGTGCGCAGAGGAATTAGCCAAAAGGGAGGCGGTATTTAATATCGTAAGGAGTTCGGCAAGATTCGAGCCATCTGCTCAAACATTCAGGCGTATTAAGAGACAAATATCCGTGCAAAGAAAGCAATGGAGATTATTCAGGGTTTTTCCAAGGAGCGTTGTCTATGCCGCAGCAGCTTTCTTACTTGGGATTGTGTTTATCAAATCTTTCGATCGTTTAGTTCTAAAATCTGAAGAGAGACCGAGGGTTGAAACAAAATACGAAACTCACTATCGAGAACCGTTTGTCGATACAGTTGAATTCTATCACGCGCCGGCTAAGAACCTGGCGAGAATATAGGCAGTAGACAGTAATGCGTAAGGCGTAGGGCGTGTTGTGTATCAGAGTAGCGGTGTAACGGAGTATAAAAGAAAACACTGTAGTTGTCTGATTTATCAGACATTGCCCGATGAATCGGGCGACTACAAAAGCGTAGAGAGTAGAGCGTAGGGAGTAAGGAGTAGGGCGATTGCCAAGAACCAAGTGCCAAATCCTCCCGCTTTGCGGGATCCACGATTTTCCTATATATTATAATCCAAAATGATGAATCGGGACAAGCTCCAAGCTCCAAATAACTTATCGAAGATCTCGAATGTAGATGAGAGAATAACTTAGTTACTGAATTACTGCTTTGCTCAATAACCTAAAAATCTGGCAGTAAGCAATTTTCAAATATTTTCCAGTTCTTTTTTTGCTGAGTCAGCGAGGATTTTATTAATTATTGGATCTTTGAGAATAGCCTGTAATTTTTTACCAACTTCAATATTTCTCTCTTTGACTTTAACTAAAGATTTCTTTACCACTGCATAACTCGGTTCAATTTTTTTAAACTCATTTTGGATTTGTTTAATGTTTTCTATAATAAGTTCTTTCAAATCACTGTTTATGCTGCCATCAACTTCTATGCTATCTATGAGCAAGGTGAACTGAGTAAATACATTGGCCGGTGGCGATGCTCTTTTGAAAGCTGGAAACATGATATCAAATTCGTACTCGTTTTCTACAAGGTCAATACCCCTGTGCATGATTCGCGCTCCGACAAAAATGCTGCCCTCAAGAGGTTTTTGCAGTTCTATGAGACCTTTGTCTTCAAGGTATATTACATTGTAGTTCAGATCTCTGAGGCTGATGCCCAATTGCTCTTTGAATTCCTTTGGCGTTGTTCTATTATACGGGTGTTCAACAAATCGCTCGTAGAGTATTTCCAGAATTCTACGTCTTACTCTGATTTTATCCATTACTTTCTTTCAAATAGGTGTTAGAGTTTTGTTTGCTCACAGAATTTTTCAAAGACCTGGAAGGGCCTACGTTTCAAGAATCTGTCCTGTACATCTTTGTCTTCTATGAATTTCAAAATCCAATCTCTATTAACTTTAGCCATTTTGCCGTATTCCATTGTTTTTTCTGGTTCGCCCAGTAAGAAGCTTACACGGCATAAACCGGAATAAACCTCAAAGGTTGTTTCCCTACTTGTCCCTGGTTGATTGATACTTTCAAGGAGGTCACTAAGGATCTTTTTTGCTTCCTGGAGAAAGGTTATGGCAAGCTTCTTGTCTTGCTGTGCTTGGGCAATCCTTACATTAGCCTGGTTGAGTTTTGTGCCATTGATCGCATCGTAATCCTTTATTTTCAGTGCAATAGTGAGGATGTTCTCGCTCAGG
>JAUWLY010000282.1 GCA_030613445.1 Candidatus Stahliibacteriota bacterium
CACTACATAAAATAAAAGAGCCAATAAATTGGCAGACTACAAGGGGAGCGTTCTCAATAAATTGAGTCACTACATAAAAGAAAAGAGCCAATAAATTGGCAGACTACAAGGGGAGTGTTCTCAATAAATTGAGTCACTACATAAAAGAAAAGAGCCAATAAATTGGCAGACTACAGAAACAATGCCGTAATAGGATTGTTTAACTGCACTGACACATATTTCTCAGACCCATCCAGCATCCATTCCCGGATCCCTAACCCATCTTTATAAATGGACCTAAAACAATATCAAACACTCATAAAAGAAATATATTTCAAAAAAGATTCCAAAAGAGGATCAGACAAAACCTTTAATTGGCTGGTTGAGGAAATCGGTGAACTTGCGCGAGCCATAAGAAAGGGCGAACGCAAGAAAATCAAGGAGGAATTTGCGGACTGTCTCGCCTGGCTCCTTTCATTAGGTTCAATCCTCGATGTCGACGCGGAACAAGCAATGGATAAATACTCGAACGGATGCCCTAAATGTGGTAAAATACCGTGTGGGTGTAGCGAGGATGGAAACTAAAACGAATACGTTTGCGGTTCGTGGTTGCGGCACTCCTCACCCTAACCCTCTCCTCAGAGAGGAGAGGGAAATAGAAGAGAAAAATATCATCTCCTGTTTTCCTCTCCCTTATCAAAAAAAGATTATTTCCTCCAATCATTATCCTCAACCTTTTCAGGAGAAACACACATACCCCATTTCTTCTCTCTTTTCAAAACGGAGGATTCTCCACTCTATTTCCTCTCCATTTTCAAGGGAGAGGATAAAGGTGAGGGTTTATCAATAAAAGATCGAAAACTCACACCTCGAGACATTTACGCAAAAACTCAACAGATGCCGAAAGGAAATTATGGAGTAAATTAAGGAATAGACAATTAGCAAATCTTAAATTTAGACGACAAGTCGCAGAAGGGCCATATTTCCTCGATTTCTGTTGTTCTGAGAAGAATTTAGTCATTGAAGTAGACGGCGGTCAACATTATGCAGAGGAAGGACAATCGTGTGATAGAATTCGCGATAAATATCTTAAGCAACTTGGTTTGGAAGTAATTCGATATTCAGATAGAGATGTTCTGCTGGACCTTGACAGTGTATTAAAAGATATTTTGAATAAAGTGGAGAAATTATAACTCCTCACCCTAACCCTCTCCTCAGAGAGGAGAGGGGATTTAGGTGAAGTGCTTTTCTCAGAGAGGAGAGGGAACTAAAAGAGAAAAGGGAGAGGACTTCGACGTGAGCTCAGTCGAACGATAAAGGTGAGGGTTAACAAAATAAAAAAGGAGACGCTATGACTTTAATTTTACTGACCGCGATTTTTGCCCTGGCGCCGCCTGGTGAGGTGCGGGCATATGATACACCCAGTGACGGTGGTGAAGCAATAACTATCGAGTGGCAATTATCACAAGATGATGCGGTTCTCGACGGGTATGAAATCTACCGTAGCGAAGATGGCGTCAATTTTGAAAGGATCGGCTTAAGAGGCCCTGGTCGTCAATATTTTGAAGATGTTACACAAGACGGTAAATCTTACGTTTACAAAATAGCTGCAGTATCAAAGACGACAAAGATATTCTCACAGCCATCAGGTGAAGCAATAAGTAGTCCTCAATGGATAGATAGAAACAAGTTAAATATTCTCTTTGCGATATTCATTTTCGGCGGTTTTATTATGTACTTTATGTATCATGCGCGTAAAGGCAAAGAGTTCTTTATAAGAAAGATCGCCGGATTGCAGGCGGTTGAGGATGCGGTTGGTCGTGCTACAGAAATGGGAAAACCAACACTCTATATTCTCGGTCTTGGTTATGTAGAAGAGGTCGCTACTATTGCATCCTTGAACATTCTTGGCGAAGTTGCAAAGAAAACTGCTCAGTATAATACAAAACTAATTGTGCCAAATGCTGACCCTATTGTGTACGTAGTAGCCCAGGAAATCGTTAAGGAATCATACACCAAGATCGGTAGACCAGATGCATACGATCCAGACAGCGTATTTTTCCTGGCACGTGAACAGATGGCATATGCAGCCGGGATTACCGGCATAATGACCCGTGAGAAACCTGCAACCAATTTCTTGATCGGATACTTTGCTGCGGAATCACTTGTTCTGGCAGAAACCGGTGCTTCAACCGGTGCTATTCAAATCGCCGGCACTGACGCCCTCGCGCAATTGCCGTTTTTCATTACTGCTTGTGACTATACATTGATCGGCGAAGAGCTTTATGCAGCATCTGCTTATATCTCCAAACAGCCGCTTTTGCTTGGTGCAATTAAGGGAGAAGACTGGGGCAAAGTGGTGATTGCGACAACACTGTTTATCGCATCCATAATTGGCCTTCTTACAAAATTCCCAATTTTGGATCTATTTGAATAGGAGAATACGATGAAGAAGAAATTTCCTTTATTACTTGTCTTTGTGTTCGGGATTCTGGGTATTATCCCGTTCCTAATCCCTCATCCAATAGTACAGCATTCTGATGAATACATACGTAATGATATCTTGCGTATCTTGGCGGCATTCGCCCTTGTTTTGGCACTCGGGAGTCTATTAAAAGTACATGCTGATAAGATTAAACGTAAAAAGGTGAATTGGCAGTACTCCTGGGTACTCATCCTAGCCTTTATTGTTTCATCAATCATTGGACTATTTGGCGGTGTTGCCGGTACTGGTCTCTTACCAACATCCTTTGGGTCATTCAACTTCAATATTCAAACCCTGTATGAGAACATTATCATTCCGCTTGCTTCATCAATGTTTGCGCTATTGGCATTTTATATGGCATCCGCATCATACCGTGCATTCCGCGCCCGTTCGTCTGAAGCGACATTGCTGTTGGTAGCTGCGTTCGTTGTTATGATAGGTTTCCTTCCTGTTGCCAGTAGCATTTCAAGCAAACTCCCTGCATTTGCGCAGTGGGTACTCAACGTACCAAACGTAGCAGGCCAACGAGGTGTACTATTCGGCATTGCACTCGGCGCAGTTGCCACATCACTGAAAATTATCCTGGGGATAGAACGGGCATGGTTAGGAGGTGGTGATTGAAGTTCATTGATCGACTAACGAAGATCGACCGGCGTATCATATATGCTATCCTGGCGTTGGTCGTGATCTTACCTCTTGTCTTCCCTAGCGCGTTAAAAGTGAAACCGATGAAACCAGTTGAAAAACTTTATGAAGCAGTAGATAATATCCCCGAAGATAAAGCACTCTTGCTCGATTGCTCATACGCACCTCAAATCAAGGCAGAAGTGGAACCAATGGCTATCGCAGTACTTCGCCACGCCTTCGGGAAAAGAAAAAAAGTGCTCGTGCTCGCACTCTATGTCCAGATGCTTGGTCTTGCCCAGAAAGCCCTTACCCAGGTTACCGAAGAATTCAATAGTAAAGCGCAAACGAATATTGACAGTATTATTTACGGACGCGATTATGTATTCCTGGGCTGGACCCCACCACCGCTTATTCCGATGCTGGGTATGGGTGAAAGCATTACCGACGTTTATCCGGCTGATTACTACGGCAACCAAACGGATACGCTTGAACTGATGCAGTACATAAAAAACTATAACAACATTGGGATTCTTGTTTGCCTGAGCGGTTCTGCAATCCCGAAAGCATGGGTTATGTATGCTCAAAACAGATTCGGCCTGGCAGTAGGTGTCGGATGTACAGCTGTATCCGGCGCAGACTTTTATGCATACTATCAAACAGGTCAATTTTCAGGTTTAATGGTCGGGATGAAAGGTGCCGCAGAATACGAGGAACTCGTTGAAGAAAACCTGGAGATCAAAGAGAAAAGAATGGCAAGTGAGGCTATGCTTCCAATGACATATGCGCATTTCATAATTATTTTCTTTATTGTAATCGGCAATATTGGCTACTTCATTCAAAGGAGGCGAAAATGAACATTTCAACTGACCCCTGGATTTGGATCGCAGCTCTTTTAAGTCTTGCGATCTTTTCTTTCCTCTATAAAGAAAATCCATTCTACAGAGTTGCCGAACACTTATTTATAGGAGTAGCGAACGGCTATCTTGTCACGTTCTACTGGCATAATATACTTGTCCCTGTACTATTCAAACCTCTGTTTGCAGGACGGCTGATACTCATAATTTCTTTCATCATCGGAATACTCTACTTTACTCGCT
>JAUWLY010000145.1 GCA_030613445.1 Candidatus Stahliibacteriota bacterium
CTTCTCAACTCGTATAACATCCCGTACATTATCGATTGTGGCAAGTACCTCAGTGCCGTTGATCTGCTGACCAATGCAATCCTCATCAGAATCAACAAAACCACAAATCTCAAATTGCAGATCTGGTCGTGTCTGAAGCTGCCTGAGTATCCGTTTGCCTTCTTTGCATGCGCCCACAATAATCACACGGTTCATCTTTGCCAAAGGTCCTTTTTTAGATAGGGGTCCAATAACTCGATAAAGGATACGCCACAAACTCAGGCTTGCAAGGATGAGCAGGAAGGAGATCAAAACAACAACCCGGGAATAGGCAAATGACTTGAAAAAATAAGTGAATGTCGAATTAACCAAAAGACCAACAATACTACTCCAGAGAATTGGCTTGAGGTGATATCGACCTTTGCGGTGGTACGAACCAAACAAGTAAATACAAACAAACCATATAAATATATAGATCGGTATTATGACACGAAAGCGTTCAAGTGAATAACCGGGAAGCCAAATTCTAATCGCCAGAAGACTGCTGAAGAATATGAGAACGAAATCAATAAAAGGTGAACTCAGATTCTTCAAGATTCGCCAGACGTAAGCAAAGGAAGCTCTGGTGTAGATACCCAAGGCCAAAACTAAACGCAACAATACTGAGTAATGAGACTTAAAATGTTTACTGGTAAAAATTAGCATTGCAGCGTAGAAATTAGATACAAAAGAGAATTCGCTTTTTTTCGTGCTTTCACCCTTATAGTGTATCGCCTTTGTCTCAGGAGTATAGGAGATGTTCCAGCCTTGCTGTTTAATCTTGAAACAAAGGTCAATATCCTCGCCATACATGAAATAGTCCTCGTCAAAAAATTCAACCGCATCGAGAATATGCTTTCTTATAAACATCAAGGACCCAGGAAGAACATCAACCTCACTCGGTATATCAGGATCAAGATAGGTCATATTGTAACGACCAAAGAGCCGGCTCGTTGGGAAAATCCTACTCAGCCCAAGGATTCGCGTGAATGCCACCCATGGTGTGGGAAAACTCCGGCGACTCGCAATCTGGTATGAGCCATCAGGATTAATCAATTTGCAGCCAACCGCGCCGACTTTCTGGTGTTCCTCAAGGTGTTTCTTCAAAACAATCAGCGTATCTTCCTGTATTAAAGTATCCGGATTCAGAATCAGAATGTATTGCCCCTTGACTTTTTGCAAAGCCTGGTTATTTGCTTTTGAAAATCCCAGGTTCTTCTTGTTCTCAATCAACTTGACGTCAGGGAACCTCTTTCTGATCATTGCCTGGCTGCCATCGACTGAGGCGTTATCAACTATGAAGATCTCCAACCTAAAATCATGTTTGGCGCGTTCAATCGCCATAAGACACTGTTCAAGGAACGCCTTAACATTGTAGTTGACGATTACAATCGAAATGTCAATAGCCATTATCGCCGAATTATACGCATCTGCCTAATCAAGTCAAGGATAGCTCTATTGTTTCACTCAATGACATATAGGTACATTCTGTTTTCAGGTAAATGCCCCTGCAATTCCCACCCCCCAAATCGCCATACATAGGAAACAATGCGTGTTCCTGGTTTCAATTCTCTAAGCAGCTTGTCTTTCAACTTTTCGTTTGTTGGACGAAACAAGAATAACGTTACGATAGTAGCATCGCTAATATTTTTCTTAAAAAGATTACCGAATTTAACGCGCGCGCGCTTCACCTGACCAGATACCAAAATATTCAACCAAGAATAAATGAATCTGGATGGATCAACCTCAATACCAACTGCTCTTGCACCATAGACCCTGGCTGCAGCAATCAAAATTCTGCCATCACCACTGCCCAGGTCGTAGACAATATCGTCTTCGCTGATTCCGGCGAGTTCGAGCATCCTGCAAACATATTTTGTGGGTGTGGGATCATAACCTGCACCGAGCAACAAAGTCCAGTATTTCCAGATTACATAGAAAACAAAGACAATTGCCAAAATAAGTAAGAATTGCATAATCTATCTGTTTAGTATCTCTAAGATTGCTTCCCTTCGACAAGCTCAGGGCAGGCGTTTTCGCTCGTCATTGCGAACCCATCGCAGGTGGGTGTGGCAATCTCATAGCAATTTTATTTCTTCAGATATCTATCAATGAATTTCAGAATAAACTCCAATCTCTTTTCCCGACGCCGAGGTGAACCATGACGTGACAAACCATGAGGTTCCAAGGGAAAACGGACCATTTCAACATCTTTTTTTAGGATCTTCAAGGCAACGAAGAGTTCTTCACCCTGGCTTATCGGACAACGGTGGTCCTGTTCACTATGGATTATGAGTAATGGCGTCTTTATCTTGTTTGCATATTTCAACGGTGACATATCCCAGTAGAACTGCAGGTTATTCTTTTCCCAGAGATGTCCTCGAAATTCTTTATGAAGTGAAAATCCGAAATCTGTACTAAAAAAGGAGATCATATTTACAACACTTCTCATCGTTACCGCTGCTTTGAAAATGTGGGTATGTCCAATTATCCAATTAGTCATGAAACCGCCATAGCTACCGCCCATAACCCCCATCCGTTTTTTGTCGATATATTTACGCTTGGTAAGTGAGCTTACAGCCTTCAAAATGTCTTTCGTATCTGGTATACCCCATTTATTGTGCAGGTCTTTGGCGAATTTCTCGCCGTACCCGA
Organism: Candidatus Stahliibacteriota bacterium; assembly: GCA_030613445.1. Classification (GTDB taxonomy): domain Bacteria; phylum Hydrothermota; class Tepidihabitantia; order SM23-42; family SM23-42; genus JAUVZL01. The sequence continues at coordinate 2,674 of JAUWLY010000145.1, forward strand.
CACTACCGTGTGGATTAGAATAAAATACAATATAACCATTTGCAGCGAGGACCTGGAACTCATGGAACATCGAATTACCGTATGCAGCATGTGGGCCACCGTGGATCTGAACTATTAAGGGATATTTTTTCTTTTTATTGAAACGTGGTGGTTTGAGAACCCAACCTTGGATTTCATCTCCTTTATCACCTTTGAACCTAAACTCCTCTGGCTCTGTAATAAAACGGCCCTTGGAAAAACGCCGGTTAAGGTCAGTCAATCGCTTAAGCTGACCACTAGTCAGTAAATATAGATCACCCGGATTGACCGACGTGCTAATTGCCAAAGCAAACCTGTTTCCACCGTTATAGTCAAATCCATAAATAACTTCTTTATCACCCCAGACCTTAACAATTTTCTTTTTTGCGATATCAATACCATACAGTTTCATATCACCATTATCTGCAATATGGTAATATATAAACCTCCCATCGTTTGAGAAAATCGGATTAGTCCTGGCATAATGCCCAAGATCATCAACAATATAACCAGGTACAGTTCTATCAAATGACTTGGTAAGGTTTACTGCCTTACCGTCTCTTACTGACACCATCCAGAGATATAGTGTCCGCCACCCAACGAGTTGATCTGGATAGGTATGACCGATATACACAATATGCTTGCTATCTGGAGAAAAAACCGGTAACGCCTTGGGTCCAGCCGGCACCTTGAGTTTTCTTTCTCGCCGTCCACTAATATCCACTATATAGAGGTCATCGTAAAGCAATTTTTCTTCGAAATGCTTGTTACGGTTCGCGACAAAGACGATCTTTTTCCCATCCGGCGAGACTCTGGGTGCACCGTCACCATTTTTTCCGAAGGTCAGCTGTTTCATCTTGCCAGATCTGATACTAACCCGCCAGATGTGCATCTTTTCCTTAGGCAGCATGCCCGTACCGTCTAATTTATACCATGCTCTCTTAACATAGTGGTACAATGGTGGTTTCCCTCTTTCAGGTATTCTTTCCTTATCTTCTTTTCTCTTTGCGAATTGGCATACGATGTATTTGTTATCCACAGTCCACCCATATTCGCCAAACATCCCCTTGACATCGGTGATGGCGAAGGCCTCACCACCGTTTACTGGTATTACCCATATATTCTGTTTGGGCTCGTTTTTCACTATCTCGGTCCTGATAAAAGAAATGAATTTGCCGTCTGGCGACCATTTCGGCAATTTTATGTTTTTATTACCTTGAATAAAATGCTGTATCTTGCCTTTTTCCGTAACCAAATAAAGGTTTGAGAAATATTTATTCTTCTTACGATCCATCCACTCTACTGTATAAGCAACCATTTTACCGCAAGGAGAAAGCGCAATCTCTCTTAAGAACTTCAGTCTGTATAGATCTTCAATATTTACTGGTTTTCTCTTCATTATCTTCTCCCATATCCTCTATCGTCTGCAACTAAGACAGAATCACCAATTAATCAAAACAGCATCAACCAACTTATCGGCGGTTTTCCTCACTGCTTCCTCAATTGCTTTTTCTTCATCTGTAGAAAAGGTAGCCCAATCTGAAACATCTCCTTCCCAGAATACTTCGTTCTTAATTCGATCAACACAGCGTATTGAGTACTTAATAGTGATCTTATATTCAGTGACTGTCTGATCACTCGTATAAGTATGTGGATTCTTTGAGTATCCAGCAACTTTACCTTCAATAATAATGTCTGCACTACTCTCATCGGTAATGTGTAATCCAGAACTACTGCGGAATGCATCCGTGACCGCATTCGTAGCAAGCTCATCAAGACCAGGCTTAAGCGTTCTATTCTCAAATAGTCTAACATGCACTTTCTGGAAATAGTCAGGTAAAAGCGAACGCGTCGAATAACCACAGCAGGAGATGATTCCAAGAACCAGGAACCAAGTTCCAAGAACCAAGAGAAAACGATATTTGGAATTTGGAGTTTGGAGTTTGGAGTTTTTCATTCTATTATCTCCAGTCTTTTCTGAGCTTCGATACCCCACGTATCCTGAGGTCCTCGTCGTCTGATAATACCATTATAGACTTTCTTTGCTTCCTCCAGTTCATCCATCAATTCAAATGCAATACCAATCTTGTACTCTGCAGTCGGCGTCCACATTTCATCGGCTGGAAATAGATCGACGATCCGCAGGTACTGGTACAGGGCTCTACTAAAATCACCTTTTGCCACATAAGCCTCAGCTAACCAGTAGTAAAACTCAGGTGATGGCTTCAATTTAGCAGCATTGGTCAGATAATCAACAGCTTCCCTTGTGCGTCCAGAACGCAAAAACCCATAGCCGATCTCGAACTGCACCTCCACTTCTTCAACACCTGAAGTCATGGGAAGTATTTTTCTTCCTGTTTTTACGCCCATAGACCAGTTGCCAGTCTTCTTATAACATATCAATTGGTTCTGCAATGCATCCAAACGCAATGCGTCGTCTTTGCTCGCCAGGCTGTAATAATAAGCAGCTGAATCAAACTCGTGATTCAGGTACTTGATAGTCGCTACTTTGAACATCGCTTTTGGATACACCTCACTTTTTCTTAATTCATCAGCAAACAATTGAAATTTGTACAAGGCAGTATCTGCTTGACCTTTCAAAAAAGGGATGACTGCCCAATTGTAGTACACAATACCAGGCAAAGGGATATCGCTTAAACCAAGCAGCGAATCGTAGTATGTTGCTGCCTGCGTGTATTTTTTTTGCTCAATCAAGTATTCTCCGTAACGATTAAAATAATAATAATCAGGCTCCAGGAGATATTGTGCCAATAGGGAATCTGCCTTTTCCTTTTGTCCCACATGGGCAAGGCTGTAGACATACATTCGGACGAGACTCGTATCATTCTCAAACATCTTTGGCTCGAGCTGCACTACGTTTTCATATTGAGCAGTACGAAAGTAGGCTCTTACGAGTTCAGTGACAACACGGGATATGAATACCGTATCCAAGTCTGTTTTCAGAAGATTTTCATACATAGCAATAGCGTCTTCACCGAGTTTGGTCAGAGAATTTGCTAAAAGCAATCGATAAACCGGGTGTTTAACATTAGCCAAGATAAGATCTACTGCTGCGGATCGGTATTTGCCTCCAGAGTAGAACTTTAATGCCCGGATTTTGCGAGCATAATTCCGGGTATTCTGATACGCCATGTACAACTCAATAATTTGGAATGCTTCATCAAACCGGTTATCAGTTACAAGTAGTTCACAATATAGAGAATCCAAGTAGTAATACCTGCCCAAGGTTGTTCTAAACAACTGGATGTTTTCTTCAGTAAGAGAATCAGGCATTATTGAATCGATATTCACGGTATCGGGTAGCGTACTTATCACAGTATCTTGTGCAAGATACTCAAGGAGCAGCGCAAATTCCTCTTGATCACTGGGGACGAAGAGACTTACACCGTTGATCTTTCCGCTGAGCAAGCTTGCTTTATTCTCGAATGTCGGAGTCATGCTCAGCCTTTTTGTTATCTGAAGTAGTATAGGTCTATCAAAAAGTCTACTGAGCTTGGCGTAGCGGTAGAGAAGTGCTGCCTGAAGAATTTCATGGTCTATCCCATTATATGACTGAAAAGCAGCGATTGTATCACCTGTTTCGAGCAGAAATTCAGTGAGATATATCATTCCTTTTACGCTTTCGACTGATTCATATATCTCTTTTCTTTCAGCATGATCCTTGTTTAGCTGGGCACGCATTATTTTTATCGTATCAGTCTGTGAACACAAAGAAAAAATATAATCGGCCAGCATCAATCTATTCTGATCAAAGAGGCCATTGCCGACACGTTCTAAAATCTGAAAATCATCAATCAGGTAATCATATCGTTCAATATATTCAAGCGCAACACTATACGCCTTCGCTTGATCCAGCTGCGTCAAAACAAGGTTGAATATCTCTTTGCCGCGTATATCATATTTAAAATCCTCCAGAAAACGGTTGGCATAAGTTATCATATCTATGAAATTACCTTGAGCGCCATATATCATGGCAAGGTAGTAAACCGCATCTGGAACATGCTCATCATAAGGTTCATCAGCCAACAAGTGGCTAAAATATATTGCAGCCAATCTATATTCGTTTTTGTTGAAAGCTTTCTCGCCGTTTATAAAATCATCGGCTCCAGTACCAAAAATAAAAATGCACCAAGCCAGCAAGATCAAGCTGGCGCGCTTACTTATTGGAACTAACTTCATTTAGCTGTGACCTCGAACACTCTGCTGCAAGATCTCTTCAAGTTTGTCTGCTGCGCTGTCCCAAGAAAATTTGCCCGCCCATTCTAACGCCGCCTTGGAGAATTTACGCCACTTCACATCATCATCCATGAGTTTAGTTATACATGAGGCAAGTTCACTGATATCGCCATACCTGTATAAAAACCCCGTTTTACCATCGACGACGACT